>CACZTA010000129.1 GCA_902783935.1 uncultured Lachnospiraceae bacterium
GGAGAGGTATCGAAGTGGTCATAACGAGGCGGTCTTGAAAACCGTTTGTCCTTCGGGGCGCATGGGTTCGAATCCCATCCTCTCCGCGAAAGAAAAATCCCGGAAAATCAGGAATCTGTGAGAGAACCTGGTTTCCCGGGATTTTTTTAGTCTCTGACGAAGAATTCCCGCGTCAGAGATTAAAGCCTCCGGCTCCTCTTCGGTAAATCTTCCTCGGTGGTGATCTTGATATTGGAATAAGCGCCCTCCACGAGCTTCACGCGGGCCAGACCGGATGCCTCCACGATCATGGCGTCATCAGTCACGCTGTCCATGCGGCCTTCTGCCCGGAGCATGTCGTTTGCCTCGCGGATCAGCTTGTAGGAAAATGCCTGGGGCGTCTGGATGAGCCAGACGCGGCTGCGGTCGGGCGTCGATGCGGCGAAGCCGTCATGATCGGCGATTTTGACGGTATCTTTTGAAGGAACGCCGACAGCTGCGGCAGAATAGACGCGCACTGCGCGGTCTGTGCGTTCCAGTATGGCCTCCGTGACATAGGGCCTGGCCCCGTCATGGATCATGACGTAATCCGTTCCCTCACAGGCGAGGAGGGCGTTATAGACCGAATCTGAGCGGCGTTCTCCTCCGATAATGACATCCCTGACCTTCCGGAACTTTCCCGCTTTCGCAATGACCTGGCGGCAGTATTCCACATACTCCTCAGAAGTGACCAGGAAGATTTCATCGATCACGTCGCTCTCCTCGAAGACCCGGAGAGATTTCATGAACATGGGTTCACCGCCCAGATCAAGGAACTGTTTCGGGACGCTGGTTTTCATCCGGGTGCCGCGTCCGGCGGCAAGAATAATGGCTGTTGTCATGCAGAACCTCCCTTTCAGCGCTCGCCGAGCCTGAGGCCGGGAACCGCGTTGAGGTCCCAGCCGGCAAAGCGGCCGTTCTGGTATTCATGCCATGCGGCGACGCCGATCATGGCGGCATTATCCGTGCAGTAGACGGGCGACGGGACGGACAGGTGCAGCCCGTTCTCCCTGCAGACGCGCTCCATCTCCGCGCGGAGGGCACTGTTCGCGGACACGCCTCCGGCCATGGCAACCTCGCGGATGCCGAATTCCTTTGCGGCTTCGGCCGTATGGCTGCAGAGGACATCCACGACGGCTTTCTGGAAGGAAGCCGCGAGGTCCGCCGTACAGACTTCCTCTCCTGTCATCTGTGCGTGATTCAGGTAGTTGAGGACGGCACTCTTAATCCCGCTGAAGCTGAAATCATATTTTGAACTGTTGACTTTCGCTCTCGGGAAGACGATGGCATCCGGGCTGCCGCTACGGGCAGCTGCGTCGATTTTCGGCCCTCCGGGATACCCGAGGCCTACGGCGCGCGCCACTTTGTCAAATGCTTCCCCCGCCGCATCGTCGACGGTTCTTCCGATAATTTCAAATTCGGTCCAGTCCCTGACGATGAGCAGGTGGGTGTGCCCTCCGGACACGACCAGCCCGAGATAGGGCGGCCTGAGCTCCGGATGCTCAATATAGTTGGCACAGATATGGCCTTCGATATGATTGACGCCGATCAGCGGCTTGCGGGCGGCCCATGCGAGGGCTTTGGCCTCGGAAGTCCCGACCAGCAGGGCGCCGACGAGTCCGGGCCCGTAGGTGACGGCGACGGCATCGATTTCATCGAGCGTGGTGCCGGCTTCCGAGAGGGCGCCCCGGATAACCGCATTGATTTTTTCGATGTGCTTTCTGGATGCGAGCTCGGGGACGACGCCGCCGTACAGTGTGTGCATGCTGATCTGGGAATAGATCACATTTGAGAGAACTTCCCTGCCGTTCCGGACGACGGCAGCCGCCGTCTCGTCACAGGAAGTCTCGATTGCCAGTATATCCGTATTTCCGTTCATGGCTGGTTAATCCTCGTCTTCATATGTCAGGGAAATGCACCTGCCGTCGCGCGGGGTCTCCGCGCGCGGAAAGATCCGCTGCATTTCCTTAAGGTAGTCATCAGGGCGGACAAGGGACGGGCTGTAGTGCGTATACCACATGCGCTTCGGGTCTGCCTGCCGGGCAATCTCCGCCGCTTCCGGCATCGTCATGTGCCGGTGCCGCCTGGCATTGTCTTCTTTATCGTGTTCCCCGTACATGCCCTCGATGATCAGAAGGTCCGCCTGCTCCGCGTGCTTCACGATGTCGGGGGTCGGCCTCGTATCGGTCGTGTAGACGACCTTGAGTCCCCGTCTGGCCTCTCCGAGAACCATGTCCGGTGTGAGCAGCCTGCCCTCATATTCGACGGATTCACCCTTCTGGAGGGGATTCCAGAGCCTGAGGGGGATATTGTTTGCCTTTGCTTTCTCCACGTCAAAACGGCCGCTGCGGCTGACAGAGATTTCGTAGCCGTAGCAGGGGACTCTGTGATTGACGCGGAAAGCCGTGACGGTGAGACCGATGACGGAAAACGCTGCCTCTGTCCCCTGGATTTCCTCGAAACGCGTCTCAAACGGAAGTTCGGGAGCGATGACTCTCACGGCCTGTACGATCCTTCCGACGCCTTTCGGCCCGTAGACGGTCACCGGTTCGGTGCGGTCTGAATTGCCCATGGTCAGAAGGAGACCGGGGAGCCCCGCGATATGATCTGCGTGAAAATGGGTGAGGAAAATCGCCTCAATCGGTTTGCAGGACCATCCGAGTTCGCGGAGGGCGATCTGGGTGCCTTCCCCGCAGTCAATGAGCAGACTGTTCCCTTTATAGCGGATCAGGCAGGATGTCAGCCACCTTTTCGGCAGGGGCATCATCCCGCCGGTTCCGGGTAATGCTACATCTAACATAACGATAACCTCATTACGATTGCGTCTTCGACGGGATCCGTGTAGTAGCGGGCCCGCCTGCCGTACGGTTCAAAACCTGTCTTTTCATAGAGGCCTATGGCGGGCACGTTGCTTTCCCTGACTTCAAGATAGGTGACGGCCGTCCCCCTTTTCCGGGCTTCCCGGAGAACAGCGCTCATCAGGACCGTTCCGATACCCAGATGGCGGACGCCTGCATCGACGGCAATATCCAGTATTTCCGATTCCGGAGGCATGAGGAGAATGCCGCAGAAACCGGTCAGGCGTCCGTCATCCTCCGAGACCATGAGAATCGTGTCATCGCGGAGGAGATAGGTGAGCAGGGCATTTTCACTCCAGGGTGTTCCTGAATTCTCAGCCGCAAGAAGGGCAATTCCGCTGATATCTTCAACAGTCATTTCTCTGATCGTCACGGTACAGCCTCCGTCAGTGGGGGAATCCGCGCAGTTCCGCAGCGGAGTTCCGTATATTTTTTGTGTTTTTCATGTGCCGCCATGCTGGCCGCGGGCTGCCTGCGAAAAGGGATCCTGCGGGCCTTCACCTGTTTTCAGCTGTTTTTCGCGCTCACGCTCTGCCTGTGACTTCCGGAGATAGACAGGGGCATGCGCGTCTGCGCTGACATAACGCCCCTCTTCATAGAGCCGGCGTGCCAGAACGGCTGCCGATGCGGCCCGTTGGCGGTTTGACTGCGCCGGAGCATAGCTGTGGGGGACCGGCAGTTCCCGGTCCAGAAGGTCCCGCGAGACGGGGACGCCGTCTCCCAGAAAAATCACGCCGTCAGAAGGATTCAGCGCTTTCAGTTCGTCGATCAGTTCCGTGAGCGCAAGCGCCTGCTGGTCCCTGACCGTGATGAGCCTGCCGCCTTCAAAGCGGTAGAGACCGCTGTAAACCTGGTTCCGCCTCGCGTCCATAATCGGTGCGATGAGGCCGGAAGCGCCCCACAGGTTTGAGGCGAGGGCGGCAAGCGTCGGCACTTCGATTACGGGTATGTCCAGAGCCAGCCCGAGTCCTTTTGCCGTGGCGGATCCGATGCGGAGGCCGGTAAAGGAGCCGGGACCTGCCGTGACCGCGACCGCGTCCACAGCAGAGAGATCAAGCTCCGTCATGGAAGCGACGGCATCCAGCATGGGAAGGAGGGTCTGGCTGTGTGTTTTCTTATAATTAACAGTATATTCCGCGAGAAGAATATCATCTTCGAGAATAGCAGCGCTTGCAGTCAGTCCCGAAGAATCCAGTGCAATCAGTTTCATGGTGTGTAATCCTCTGCTTTCTGACTCTTACAGACCCGGAACATCTCCGGTGATGGTGATTTCCCTGAAGGTGTCTCCTTTGGCAGGGTTCCTGCGGATCTCGATCCGGACCGTATCCGGAGGCAGCAGCTCTTCGATCAGGTCAGCCCATTCGATCAGCGTGACGCCGTCCCCGTAGAAGGCGTCTTCGTAACCGATCTCCTCCATCTCTTCAGGCTCCTCGATGCGGTAGACATCAAAATGGCAGAGCGGAAGCCTGCCGCTTTCGTAGAGCTGCTGGATGGTAAAGGTCGGCGACGTGACAGGCTCCTGCACCCCCAGCCCTCCGGCAAAGCCCTGGGCGAAAGCCGTTTTGCCGGCGCCCAGATCTCCGGTGAGGGCGATGACTTCGCCCGGAACCGCGGCAGCACCGAGTCTTTTTCCGAGCGCATATGTTTCAGCAGGATCTCTGGTTTCCAGATAATAAGAAGACATAACATTCCTCCGCTGATTCCGGTCAGACCGCCTGAAATGCGGTCAACGTTTTCATAGTATAGCAGATTGCCCGAATTTTTCAATCTCAGGCGCTCAATCTTCTTCGGAATTACCGTTGATTTCTTTTTCTTTTAGTGGTACTATTTTTGTGTTTGTCAGTTCATTTCTTTTTTGGAGGTAATTATTATGAAGAAAAGAGTGCTTGCACTTGTTATGGTAATGATGATGGCAGCCGCGATGGCAGGATGCGGAAGCTCTGCAAAGAAGGAAGCCGAGACGGCAGCTTCTACAGCA
>CACZTA010000130.1 GCA_902783935.1 uncultured Lachnospiraceae bacterium
CAGCTTGTCCCGACGATCATTCTGATTCCCGGTGTAAAGGGCAATACCGGCCGGGGCATCGCACAGGTGAAGAAATCCGTCGAGCAGGCTGTCGGCAGTGATATTCTGTTCGGAAATGACGAGAATTAGAGTTTAGGAAGGTGGTCAATACATGAGCACAGGTACAATATTGAAAGTTGCCGGACCGCTGGTAATCGCGAACGGCATGCGCGACGCCAACATGTATGACGTCGTCCGCGTAAGTTCCCAGCGCCTGATCGGCGAGATCATCGAGATGCACGGAGACCAGGCATCGATCCAGGTCTATGAAGAGACACAGGGACTGGGCCCGGGTGAGCCGGTGGAGTCCATGGAAGTGCCTCTTTCCGTAGAACTGGGCCCGGGTCTCATCAGCTCGATTTATGACGGCATCCAGCGCCCCCTGAATAAGATTATGGAGGCCACGAACAGCAACCTGCTTTCCCGCGGTGTTGAAGTAGCTGCACTGGACCGCGATAAGAAGTGGGATTTCGTTGCCACAGCAAAAGCCGGCGACGAAGTGGAAGCGGGCGACATCATCGGGACCGTCCAGGAGACGCCTGTCGTGGTCCAGAAAATCATGATCCCCTACGGAATAAAAGGCAGGATCAAGTCGATTTCTTCCGGATCCTATACGGTCACGGAGACCGTAGCGGTCGTCGAGACGGAAAAGGGCGAAGAGAACCTGACCCTGATGCAGAAGTGGCCTGTCAGGCGCGGACGTCCGTATACGAGAAAGCTCCCGCCGGAGATGCCCCTTGTCACCGGCCAGCGCGTTATTGACGCATTCTTCCCCATCGCCAAAGGCGGTGTTGCGGCGATCCCCGGACCGTTCGGCTCCGGCAAGACGGTCACACAGCATCAGCTGGCAAAGTGGGCGGAAGCGGATATCGTCGTCTATATCGGCTGCGGCGAGCGCGGAAATGAGATGACGGACGTTCTGAACGAGTTCCCCGAGCTGAAGGACCCCCGCACAGGCGAATCCCTGATGCAGAGAACCGTTCTGATCGCAAATACATCAGATATGCCGGTGGCGGCCCGCGAGGCTTCCATTTATACCGGTATCACCATGGCGGAATACTTCCGCGACATGGGCTATTCAGTCGCGCTGATGGCCGACTCCACATCCCGCTGGGCGGAAGCCCTCCGCGAAATGTCGGGCCGTCTCGAGGAAATGCCCGGTGAAGAAGGTTACCCGGCTTATCTGGGCAGCCGTCTCGCACAGTTCTATGAGCGCGCCGGCCGTGTTATCTCCCTCGGCAAGGACGGGAGAGAAGGCCAGCTGTCGGCGATCGGCGCCGTCTCGCCTCCGGGCGGTGACATTTCCGAGCCGGTCTCCCAGGCGACGCTCCGTATCGTCAAGGTGTTCTGGGGACTGGATGCAGCGCTGGCTTATCAGCGGCATTTCCCGGCGATCAACTGGCTGACTTCCTACAGCCTGTATCTGGACGATGTGGAGAACTGGTTCAACACCAATGTCAAAGAAGACTGGATGCCCACACGCCAGAAGCTGATGAACCTTCTGCAGGACGAGGCGTCCCTGAACGAAATCGTCAAGATGGTCGGTATGGACGCACTGTCCCCGGGCGACCGCCTGAAGATGGAAGCAGCCCGCTCGATCCGTGAGGACTTCCTGCATCAGAATTCGTTTGACGAAATCGATACGTATACCTCTCTCAACAAGCAGTACTGCATGATGAAGCTCGTGTACGCCTTCTACGAGGGCGGCGTGAAAGCGCTGTCCCAGGGCGGATCCATCAACAGGATCGTCAATATGGAGACGAGAGAGCGGATCGGACGTTTCAAGTACACCCCGGAAGACAAGGTCGACGAAGAATACGGAAAGATTCTCGAAGAGCTGGCCCGTGAGTTTGCAGACGTCGCAGCAGGAGAGGAGGAATAAGTCATGGCAAAAGAATATCGCACCATACAGGAAGTTGCCGGACCTCTGATGCTGGTTCAGGGCGTTGAAAACGTAACCTACAACGAGCTCGGCGAAATCGAACTTGCAAACGGCGAAACGAGGCGCTGCAAGGTGCTGGAAATCAACGGCGCCAATGCGCTGGTACAGCTCTTTGAATCCTCCACCGGCATCAACCTGTCCAACAGCAAGGTCCGTTTCCTGGGCCGTGCCATGGAGCTCGGCGTGTCGGAGGACATGCTCGGCCGCGTCTTCGACGGCCTGGGCAGAACGATCGACGGCGGCCCCGAAATCCTG
>CACZTA010000131.1 GCA_902783935.1 uncultured Lachnospiraceae bacterium
CGGCTTTCGCTGCTCCGGCGGGCGGTACCGTCGCCGGTCCGGCGTCTCCGTTTTGCATTGCCGGTGCGGCTGCCGGTATCGTCGCCTCTGTTGCGGCGTTCAGGTCGTTCGTTCTGTGGCATAATGGTCATACCCCCTATGTTTTTATATCATAACACAGTTTTTATATCATAACACACGTTATTTCTTTTTTACAGTAAGTCTGGTCTGGTTTTTGCTGCACCGGTTTGCATCTGGCAGGCATAAAAAAAGAGACCGGCGCACTTTTGTGCACCGGCCAGCGGTAAATCAAT
Source organism: uncultured Lachnospiraceae bacterium (assembly GCA_902783935.1). Classification (GTDB taxonomy): domain Bacteria; phylum Bacillota; class Clostridia; order Lachnospirales; family Lachnospiraceae; genus Chordicoccus. Next base: position 294 of record CACZTA010000131.1, read on the forward strand.
TCGTATTACATTTTTCCTGCGCTGCCAAGAACGTCAAGAATCTTATGCTTGACGATCGCCTTGACATTCTCACGTGCCGGCTTCAGATAGCCGCGCGGATCGAAGACTTCCGGATGAGCCTCAAATGCCTCACGGATGCCCGCTGTGAAGCCGAGACGCAGGTCGGAGTCGACGTTGATCTTGCAGACAGCGCTGCGTGCAGCCTGGCGAAGCTGGTCTTCCGGAACGCCGATCGCGTCGACGAGCTTTCCGCCGTGAGCGTTAATGATCTTGACATATTCCTGCGGTACGGAAGAAGCGCCGTGAAGAACGATCGGGAAGCCCGGGATCTTCTTGACGATCTCATCAAGGATGTCAAAGCGGAGCTTCGGATCCGTGCCCGGCTTAAACTTGAATGCGCCGTGGGATGTGCCGATCGCGATAGCCAGAGAGTCAACGCCTGTGCGGCTCACGAACTCTTCGACTTCTTCCGGACGGGTGTAGCTGGAATTTTCGGCAGAGACATTTACATCGTCTTCCACGCCGGCCAGAGCGCCGAGCTCAGCTTCGACGACGACGCCGTTTGCATGAGCGTATTCGACGACCTTCTTCGTGATTTCGATATTCTCGTCAAACGGCTTGCTGGAAGCATCAATCATGACAGAGGTGAATCCGTTGTCGATGCAGGACTTGCAGGTTTCGAAGTCAGCGCCGTGATCCAGATGCATGACGATATCGATTTCCGGGCACTCGATGACAGCTGCTTCAACGAGTTTCTTCAGGTAGGACGGATTTGCATACTTGCGTGCGCCTGCAGAAGCCTGCAGGATGACCGGGCTGTTCAGCTCCCGGGCCGCTTCCGTGATGCCCTGAACGATTTCCATGTTGTTGACGTTGAATGCGCCGATCGCATAACCGCCGTCATAAGCCTTTGCAAACATCTCTTTTGTGGTTACTAAAGCCATAGGAATCAACCTCCTTCTGTGATACATGTAATCCGCAGTTCGCGTTTCAATGTTAACATGTAGTCCGCACTTGGCGTCTCAATGTTACATCCAGTTTATAACGAAAACACTGCTTCCGTCAATTCTTTTAACTTCCGGGTTTCTGACACCCGGGTTTCTGTCAGCCGGTTTCCCGGCATCCGGTTTTCTTACAGCTCGGCATTCGGCTTCAGGTTTGTTCTCTCCGCGAAGAAATCCCTGATCCTGCCGAGGATCGTGCTGACGCCGCCCTCGTCCGAAGACTCGATATTCATCGGGATCACCGGGTCGTGCAGGGACATTCTCACGAGAACCCAGCCCTTCACTTCATCATCGTCGAAGGAGACGCGGATGCCCTCGTAATTCGGCTCCACGATATGGAAGCGGCTGTCCGCTTCGGCCAGAGCGCGGAAGTCTTCGAGCACTTTTTCGCCGACCGGACGGAAATCGTCCTCGAGGATCTTAAAGCGGATTTCCTTTGCTTCGGCGGGCTGCTTCAGATCCCTGATCAGGGATTCGATCGTTTCGCCGGTCTTCATGAGCTTCGCCATCTTGCAGATGATCTTGACGGAGATATAGGCGCCGTCATCCGAGAAATAATTCTCCTTAAACGCGCCGTGGCCGGATGTCTCGATCGCCAGCTGGCAGGTTTCGCCGGCTGCATTCAGCTCGATGCCCTTGTCGATGACATTTTTATAGCCGCGCTTAAAGCGGAGATGCTTCATGCCGAGGCCGCCCTCGAGGAACTCCGTGAGTTCGTCGGAGGTGATGGAGTCCGTAACGATCGTGGAGTTCGGGAACTCTTCGGAGACAATCACGGCGAGCAGCGCGATCAGCGTGTTCCGGTTGACTTCCGTCCCGTCTGCAAATACCACCGCGCCCCTGTCGCCGTCGCAGTCAAAGATGACGCCGAGGTCCGCGCCGGATTCGGTCGTCGCCTTGCAGGCGGCTTTCATCGCTTCTTCATTCTCCGGGTTCGGCACATGGTTCGGGAATGTCCCGTCGGGCTCAAGGAACTGGCTGCCCGTGATGTCCGCGCCGAGCGGTTCGAGGATCTTCGTCGCGAAGAAGCCTGCCGCGCCGTTTCCGGCATCCACAATGATATGCAGCCCTTTCAGCGGATGGTCATAGTCCTCTGCCGCGACATCGTCGCAGATAATGCGCTTCATCTCGTCCGAATAGACGGAGACCATGTCAAACGGTTCCGGAGCGGGGCCTTCGAACGGAAGATCCGCCGCGCTGACGAAGTCCTCTTCATCGTCTTTCCCGTACTGGTCCGCCAGGGCGGCTGCGGCTGCAAGAATATCCGTCAGCTGCTTCTTCTCAAGGCTGCCGTCCTTCGTGAAGAACTTCATTCCGTTCCGGTTAAACGGCAGGTGGCTCGCCGTCAGCATGATCGAACCGTCAAAATCACTGTCCGCAAGAACCGTCGACTGAAACATCGCCGGAGTGGAGATCAGGTCGCAGTTATAGACTTTGCAGCCCGCAAGGCCTTTGAAGCATGCTTCGCTTAAAATGCCGGCCGTCACGCGGCTGTCGTGGCCCACGCCGATCCTCAGCTCTTCCTTTTTCTTCCCTGTCTTCTCAGACAAAAACTGTGCAAATGCCGCCGCTATGAAGCTCACGAGCCCCGGTGTCAGGGTCTTCTTCTCGTCTTCCGTCGCGATCGCTGCGCCGCGCACGTCATTGCCGTTCTGGACTCTCGTAAATAAAGGACTGTATTTGCTCACGTCATCTTTCCTTTCTTCCGGTACGCCGGAGTGGTTTTCTTGAAAATAATTTTACCACATTTAAGCGAATTTTAGAATAAGGGCAGGCGGACTTTAAGCACACATTTAAGCGCAAAAACGATAACACAAAATAAAGACACCGGGCTTGTCCCGGTGTCTGCCTCAGCCTGACGGCTGCTTCCTGTCAAGAATCGTTATGGGATACTCCGACCCGTCGATTTCGAGACTTTTCACAGTATCATCCGCGGTAAAAATTCCTTCCTCGACATAGGCGGTCCTGTCCGGCTGTCCGCCCTCTTCCAGCGTCCGGATGACATCGGAGACCAGCCCGCCCTGCTCGGGATTGCACTGCGCGATGCAGGCGATCTTTCCCTCGCGGACCAGGTCCAGCGCCCCTTCCCGGACGCCGTCGAAGGAAATCACCATGATCTCCCCGGCATCCAGGTCAGTCCCTGTAGTTTTTCCGGCCTCCTCGATCGCTTCGATGGCGCCGAAGGCTTCATTGTCATTTTCGCAGTAGACGACATTGATATTGTCAAACTGCCTGAGCAGCGACGCCATCACTTCGTGTCCCTTGGCCTGGGTAAAGTCCCCGGTCACTTCCGCCATCAGGTCCCAGCCTTCCTTCTTCGCCGCTTCGGCGAGACCGCGCGTCCTGCCGATCTGGGCCGACGCGCCGATCGTTCCCTGGATATTCACGATATGCAGGTCTTCCGGCGCGATCCCCCGGGCTTCCGTAAAGCAGCGGAGCCACTCCGCGGCTTTCTTTCCCTCCAGGTAGAAATCCGACCCCACTCTGCAGGTGTAGAGGCTGTCATCCTCGACGTCCACGGCCCTGTCCATCAGGATTACGGGGATTCCGGCTGTCTTCGCCTCCCCGAGGACCGTGTCCCATCCTGTCTCCGTCACCGGCGCGAGGACGATGTAGTCCACTTCCCTCTGGATGAAAATGCGGATCGCCTTCATCTGGTTCGCCTGCTTCTGCTGCCCGTCTTCGAAAATCAGGTCATACCCGTTTTCCTTCGTAAATGTGGCTTTCATGGACTGCGTGTTGGCATTCCGCCAGTCCGACTCGGCGCCGAGCTGGGAGAATCCCACAACGATCTTCTCCGCCTCATCGCCCGGGCCTGCGGTATCATTTCCCTGATTACCGGAGAAGGCGCCGCAGCCGCCGAGGAGAATACAGGCCAGCACGGAAGAAAGCAGAATCAGGATCCGGCCGCTCTTTTTTATACAGTTGATCAGCTGTCTATGCCCGCTCATCAGGACCCCCTCACTGATA
>CACZTA010000132.1 GCA_902783935.1 uncultured Lachnospiraceae bacterium
CCGGACAAAACAGATTCTGGACAGTGCGGCAGCCGCAAAAGCCATGAAGCCCGCCGCCGCGTTCGGGGACAATTATACAAAAGGACACTATCTGCGCGGAGTGGAATGAAGCATGACGATTCTGACATCTCTCATGAAATACCTCTTCGTCATCCTGATGCTTGTGTTTGTCATTAATGATTATGCCTACCTTGCGCACAGGGATGAGCGGAAGAAAAAAAACAATCTGCACAGCCAGATCTGCATCATGTATCTCACCGTCGGACTGGGCTATGTCATCATCATGGCAAATAAGAGGTCCCTTCTGTCGGTCTTTCTTCTGGTGGGCATTTTTCTTTACTTCGGCGTCACGCTGGTCTGTTACCGGCTGATCTACCCCAGGGCTTCCATGCTGCTCGTCAACAATATGCTGATGCTGCTCGGCGTCGGTTTCATCATGATCGGCCGGATCAATGAGATGCAGGCCCTGAAGCAGTTCATGATCGCATCCGCGGGTACCGTGATCGCCTTCGTCATACCGGTGATCATCAGCCGGATGAAAGCCCTTGCAAAACTGACGTGGCTTTACGCACTGCTCGGGATCGCGCTCCTCATGGTTGTCCTCGCGCTTGCCAGGATAAGCGGGGGTGCAAGACTCTCGATCACCGTCGGCGGCATCACGATCCAGTTTTCGGAACTCGTCAAGATCACCCTCGTTTTTTTCCTTGCTTCAAAGCTGTCCAGGGATATCTCATTCAAAAGCGTCGTGATCGCGACGGCCGTTGCCGCCATACACGTCATCCTGCTGGTCCTTTCAACAGACCTCGGGACGGCGCTGGTTTTCTTCATCACGTATATCGTTATCGTCTATGTGGCGACCCGAAGGCCCCTCTATCCCCTCGCGGGACTGGCGGGGGGTGCGCTGGCTTCCGTCGCGGCTTACCGGCTCTTCGGCCATGTCCGCCAGAGAGTCACCGCCTGGAAGGATCCGTTTGCCGTCTATGACACCTCCGGATACCAGATCGTCCAGGGCCTGTTTGCCATCGGCGCAGGCGGCTGGTTCGGCACAGGGCTTTTCAGGGGCCGGCCGGACACGATCCCGGTCGCGACGAAAGACTACATCTTTGCCGCCATCTGCGAGGAATTCGGCGCCTGCTACTGCATCTGCCTGCTTCTGGCCTGTATGACCATGTACCTGCTGATCATCAATATCTCCATGCTGATCCGGAACCGGTTTTACAAACTGGTGGCGATCGGCCTCGGTACGGAGTATGCATTCCAGGTTTTCCTCACCGTCGGAGGCGTAACGAAGTTTATCCCGCTGACAGGCATTACACTGCCGCTTGTCAGTTACGGCGGAAGCTCCGTCATCAGTACCATTATCATGCTCGCCATCATACAGGGCCTGTACATCCTGAGAGAGGATGAAGGCTGACAGAAAAAGAGGAGCGTGAATCGATTGAAAGACAGAAGAAGAAAAACTGAATCTCACGCCGGCCTCGACGATGAGATCCGCGAAATACTGGAAGGGCCGGGACCGGCAGAAAAGGATCCCGATGGACCTTCCGTTTTCCCGGGTCTTGCCGGCGCGGGCATCGGGACGGATCCCTCCGGTTCCCCGCGTGAAGAACAGCGGGTGCCGCAGGAAGAAGGCAGGCCCGCCCGCAGTGAGACACCGAAAGATATGCCTAAGGAGGGACGGGAGCGACCGCAGCGTCCCGTTCAGCGCCGCTCGAAAGGACCTTACCTTTTTATTTCCTGTGTGACGATCCTTCTTTTCCTCACGCTGATCGCACACCTGGTCTATTTTAATATCCGCCTGAAGGACGATATCATCAACAGTCCTTATAACCGGAGGCAGGATACGCTTTCCGAATTTGTTGTCCGCGGGGCAATCAAGTCGTCCGACGGCAGTACTCTGGCTTACACGGAAACCGATGACGACGGCACTGAATACAGAGTATATCCGTACGGCAGGGAGTTTGCCCACACAGTCGGGTACATGACACACGGAAAAGGAGGCATTGAGCTTTTCGCAAACTATGAGCTCCTGTCTTCCCACAGCAATATTATCGACCAGGTCATCAATGATTTTAAGCGGAGGAAAAACCGGGGTGACTCATTTGTCACAACGCTTCACGCCGGCCTCCAGGATGCGTGCTACTCCATCCTCGGCGATTACCAGGGAGCGATCATCGCGATCGAACCGAAGACGGGCGCCATCCGCGCGATGGTCTCAAAACCGGATTTTGACCCGAATACACTCGCTTATGACTGGGATGAGATGGTCAGCGATCCCTCAAACTCACAGCTCGTCAACAGGGCTGCACAGGGACTGTACGCACCGGGCTCCACGTTTAAGATCCTGACTTCGCTGGCCTGGTATCAGCGGTACGGATCATTTGACAAGTTCTCCTTTAAATGCACGGGGGAATTCACGGTCGGCGAAATAACCGTCCACTGCTACGAACATACCGCACACGGGGAAGAGGACCTGCCGGCTGCTTTCATCCACAGCTGCAACACGGCTTTCTCCCAGCTGGGACTCGACCTGAAAGCAAAGGCACTGACAAATGTCACAAAGCGGCTTATGTTCGGGGAAGCCCTCCCGTTTGACCTGCCTTCAAAAAGGAGCCGCTGGTCACTGACCGGCGCCTCGACGGATGAAGAGCTGGTCCAGACCGCTTTCGGCCAGGGGAAGACACTGGTCACGCCTTATCACATGGCCCTTATCACCTGTGCGATCGCCAACCGCGGTGTCCTGATGAAGCCGCACCTGACGGATCATATCGAAAATGCAGCCGGCACACGGATCTCCTCCTACAAGCCGTCTGTGTACAGAACGCTGCTCAGTACTGCTGAAGCAGAGCAGATGACGGAACTGATGCAGCGCGTCGTCACGGAAGGAACGGCTTCCGGGCTGTCTGACCGGTTTTATTCCGCAGCGGGAAAAACAGGTTCGGCGGAATATTTGAAAAGCGACGGGACAATCGGGACACACTCCTGGTTTGTCGGTTTTTCCGATACGGAGGACCCGGACCTGGTCGTCGTGGTACTCGCTGAAAACGGAGGCGCCGGCAGTTCAACTGCGGTTCCCATGGCGGGACGCGTCTTCGATACATGGTATTCCTACACATCATAAGAAGGCAGTTATGGTTAAATGGTATCATTCCCTCTATGTGGGAGAGGATGCTCGGAAAGATCTGAAAAGCATCCGGAAAAAACTGAATCACGGGCACGCCGGTTTCAGCCAGTACATTATCACGCTGGC
>CACZTA010000133.1 GCA_902783935.1 uncultured Lachnospiraceae bacterium
ACTCTCCTGCTTCGTTCTGAAAATATCCCGGCGTAGAACCGAAAATCGTCAAAGGCGTCGTCACGCCGATAAAAGCAACCTTTTTCCCCGCCATTTCGCGAATGACATAAGGTTCAAACACCAATTCCCCATTGTGTGTGAAGTTGCAGCTGATGTACGGGAAATCAGCCTTCTCCGCCAACGCGAGAAACGTATCCATCCCGTAATCAAACTCATGGTTGCCGGGTATGGCGATGCTGTAACCCATCTGGTTCATCAGGTCAATGACCGCAGAGCCCTTCGTGACCGTTCCGATCGGTTCGCCCTGGATACTGTCGCCGTCATCGACGAGAATGACCGCATTGCCTTCGGCAGTCAGGTATTCTTTGACCTGCTGCAGCCCGGCGTAGCCGAATCCCCGGTCGATACCGCAGTGAACGTCACTGGTATACAGAATACAGATGTCTCCGGTCGGTTCCGCAGGTTCCGTCGGGGAAACAGCTGCTGAATCTGTCCGGGAAACAGAGGCAGGTTCAGCCTGTGATATGGCTGCCGGCTCCGTCCCGGAAACAGCTGCCGGCTTCGTCCCGGAAACAGCTGCCGGAGCCTTTCCGCAGGCAGATACCAGAAGCAGTATTGTCAGAAAAAAAGAAGCTGTCCTGCGGTTTTTCATGATATCATCAATCCAGTTTGAGAGAAAAACGTGAAACGATCGATTCCACATTCTTTTTGTCCGTTGTTGTAATCAGGAAGAATGCAGTATCATCCAGCGAGGCGACATAGCCTGCCTCATTCTCATAATATGTGAAATAGATGCCGCCGTCCGCTTCCTTATGGTCTTTATCTGCCTGCGCCTCCGCCAGATGTTCCCCGTAAACCTCCTGATCCAGCGTCACCAGCATGGCAATGCATTCTTTTCCTTCTGTAATCTCTCCGTCATACAGGTAAATGGCCCCTCTGGCAAATTCCACAGACCATCCGCCGCTCAGATCAACCGTTGCCTCGATCACGGCGTCCCCGCTCTGATCCAGATATGCAGATGCCGTCTGCTTTCCGCCTGACGCACTGCCGGCGCCGCATGCTGAAATGGAAAGCGCAAGACATACAGCCATCACAATACTTATCAGCTTTTTCATTTCCCACACCTCTCTGTTCACTTAACCAGTCTCACATTTGTTTTATACTTTGGGTGATATTTGAGCCGTACCTGCTGCCCCTCAAAGAGTCCGGAACCGGGGTTCGATATCAGCCCTTCGATTTCCTTCCCGTCTTCTGTCAGGTATTTTGCGTAATACTCGAGGGAAATCTCATCTTCCTGACCCGTATCCGCAATCCTGGATATCACACCGACAGTTTCGATGCCGTTCTCTTCAATCTGCTTTTTCATTTTTTGAGAGATAAAGAAAATGACAGCACCGATTACGATCAGACCTGCCCATAGTACAATGCCCTTCACATCCAAATCATCTTCTCCTTTCAATCGTCAGGTTTTCCTTATGCCCGTCAATGATCTGCTGCTGACACAGGCATGCCGTTTATACCGTTCATTATAACAGTTTCGTATAGGAAAAATAAACCAAAAAGAGATTTCCTGCCTTGCCCCTGCACCGGAACTTGCTTTTTCAAGTAAACGCCCCTGTCCCGGACTTGTCTGCAGCAGCTTTTTTCCCGGGCGATACGCGCGGTCTTTCTTAGAGCAGATATTGATCAGAGGAGGATAGCTATGATATCTTGTTCTTGTTACCAGACACAACACACGAAAAATCAGATCAGATAAACCACGTTTTGAAAGGAGAAATATGAAGAAAACCGTTTCGCTGGTCCTGTGTTTTTTACTGATACTTACATCCTTTGCTGCTGTTGTTTTTGCAGACTCCCCGGAGAAACAGACTGCTTCTGAAAACAAAGGGAAGGTCGTCGTGCTTGCCACCGGCGGGACAATCGCCGGCGTCGGGGAAGAAGGAAAGACAGCAGGATACAAACCCGGCTCCCTGACGGCAGAAGAGCTGCTGGCCGCAGTTCCCGAACTGGCCGACGTCGCCGAGATCGAAGCAATTCAGGTCTGCAACGTCAACTCTGACGATATTACCGCAGAGGTATGGCTGACGCTGGCCAACACGATCAACAAGATGGCAAAAGATCCGGATGTGAAAGGCTTTGTCATCACCCACGGGACCGACACCATGGAAGAGACCGCTTTCTTTCTGAATCTGACCGTTAAGACAGATAAGCCGGTTGTATTGACCGGCTCCATGCGTCCGTCCACCTCCATTTCCGCAGACGGCCCGATGAATCTTTATGAGGCCGTATGCCTTGCTGCTTCGAAAGAAGCTGTCGGAAAAGGTGTTCTCACTGTTTTTTCCGATCGAATTTACGCTGCCCGCTCGGTAACGAAGACCAGCACGTACAATGTCATGGCCATCTCAGCAGGAGAAACCGGGGCGATCGGCATCATTCGGGACGGCGCCGTCTATCTGTATGAGAGTCCGATGAAAAAACATACTGCCGAGTCAGAGTTTGACGTGAGCGGCCTGACCACGCTGCCGAAGGTATCTGTACTGTATTTTTGCGTGGATGCCGATCCTGAACTTCTGCGCTTTGCCGCAGAGCACGCGGACGGGCTGGTAATTGCCGGTGCCGGTGCCGGAGAATTCAGTGAAAAGTGGATCAACATCATCAACAAGCTGTCCATCCCCGTCGTCATCTCCTCCAGAATCGATGACGGTGTGATCACAAAAGACAATCTCCTTTGCGGGAACACGGTCGCCGCAGATAACCTTTCTCCCCAGAAGGCGGCAATCCTGCTGCGGCTTGCGCTTACGGGCGACACTGATCAGGAAAGACTAGAAGAGCTGTTCAGCACCTATTGATCCAGGCGCGGCATGTTCAGAAGCCTTTCAGTAAACGCATGGCGAAAAATGGGAAAAACAGGAGACCTTCTGCTGAAAGAAGATCTCCTGTCTGCCCGTGGTTTCCTTACAGCAGGATTTATGATAAACTCTCTTTATCGAAAACCCGGAACGTCCTGTCGGGCGGATTATTCCGGATGGCTTGCGGCAGAAAACCGGGTCCCGGGGATTTCCTCACAAATACATACACATAAGACAGGCAGGCAGGACGGATCATCATGAAGATATGGCTTACCAGACACGGACAGACAGACCTGAACAGGGAGCGGCGTATGCAGGGGCGTACAGATATGCCGCTCAACGAAACCGGCCTTGCACAGGCAAGGGAAGCAAGAGCAAAAATCGAGGCCGAACACCCCGGTCTGGTTTTTGATGCTGTGTATGCCAGTCCGCTGCAGCGGGCCGTTGCAACCGGGGCCATTATCGGAGATGTTGACAAGAGTGAAATACGGATTGACGAGCGCCTGATCGAAGCGGATTTCGGCCGGTATGAAAAAAGAAAATATCACATGCTGGGACTACGCATGACTGCTTACTGGGCCTGTCCGGAAGTCTTCCCGCCTGCCCCGACGGCAGAAACGACGGATTCCATGGTGAAGCGCGCCCGCTCATTTCTTGCGGATCTCGAAAAGGAAGGCGCCAAACAGGGCTATGGAAATGTTCTCATTGTATGCCACGGCGGGATCATGCGCGTTCTCTCGGGCTGCCTGGAAAACCGGCCGCGCGGATACCGCTGGCGGCCGAAGCCGCACAACTGCGAAATCAGGATCTATCCTTTTCCCTGACCGGACCGGCTTATCCATACCTGTCTGTCATATCTGTCAACTCTTCAATGGTTTGCGCCTGACAGAAAAAAAGCCCCGCTGTTTAACGGGGCTTCAAACATAACCACAAACACAATTACAACAATCCTGTTTTTGTTTTCCTCTTAATCCTTACACAGTTGAACAGGGCAAAAAGCGACACACACAGAATCGTGAACCACAGCAGCGGATCTTCCGTATCTCCGGTCTTCGGAGAGTCTGCAGCTCCCGTTCCTGATGCTTTTCCTGATGTATTTTTATTCTGCGTATTTTTCAGGATCGTAAATTCAGCGGAAGGATCGTTCCCATCATCAAAGAACGCAGTGAGAGTATGCTTTCCGGCAGACAGCGTTTCCAGATAAGCCGGTTTCAGATTTACAATAAGACTTCCGGATTCTGCCGTATAGTCTGCCGCATCCAGATCCTTTCCATCCACCTGCACGCCCGTAAAGTGGGCGAATGTCTTCTCGTCATCAACGCTGCGGTTGAATACAAACGTAAGTGCATTTGTGCTGCCCTTCTTCCAGGTACTGCCATCTCCGCTGGTATTGCGATACTCCACAACAAGATGCGGGATTGGTCTCGTCTCTGTCTCATGGCAGCGGGCACAGGTACGTGTCTCCTCTCCGTCTTCCGTATCAGTGGCCTCTTTTGTGACTATCCATTCACTCCAGTCGTGGCCGGGCGCCGCGTCCTCCACCGCGGTACTGGAGAGCTCGGCGCCGCAGCCCTTGCAGCGGACGACCTCGTCATGTGAACCCGCATCGGTGCAGCCCGGCAGGGCAACGTTCTCATTTACCGGGTCTGCCGGGTCGTGAACAACTGCGACCTTAAGGGTGGCTTCGAGAGCATTGCCTTTAATGGCGGTTCTCACCAGCTCCCCGCCGCTTACGGCAATCTGGCCGCCGAACGATCCGTCCGTGCCGGCCGCGAATCCGTATCCGAAGGCCGGCTCCAGCATTGCGACGGCGAAATATTCCTCTCCGCCGACGAAATCACCCTCGTAGCAGTCCGTAAACTCCTGCCCCCAAATGGCAGGAAGCACGTCTTCATTGCCGCCAAGGCTGTAATTACCGCCGCCGGGTACCGAGACAGCGGGCGGATTGGTCTGGTCCGTCCGGGCCCGGCCGCCCTCAGGCACCTCAGTCGACGTGCCGCACGCAGGCGTCTCGATTGCCAGCTCTGCCGAATCGATCGTTTTCAGCATGATGGCGTAGATGTCCATGCTGTCGTTCACTGCAGTCGACGCCTCGAGCTTGCCGTCATAGGAAGTGTTCATCTCGCCGTATGATGTGAAATCCGTGACGGGCTTTTCGCAGAAGCGGCCGAACGGCATATAACCGTCCTTCTTGAACGGCGAGTCGCTGAAACTGTACCCTGCATCCTCCAGGATATCTCC
>CACZTA010000134.1 GCA_902783935.1 uncultured Lachnospiraceae bacterium
ATAATCTCCCTTCTTGTTCTCCGTCATTTTACCACCGGGGATGGCTTCCTGCAAAGCAGTGCGGAAGGTGTCAGTGTCTATGGCAAATGATAAACCATAATGAAGATATAATAAAAATAAGATTGCTGCAGGACCTGGTATGATAAAATATAAGAGGATTACTTCTGCTGAAGAAGCGGTTTTCGTAAAGGGGAAGACGATGAAGAGACTGTGCAGTTTTCTGGTTGACCGGCGCCGCGCGGTTTTCTGCGTTATGATGGCGCTTGTACTGGTGAATCTGTTTCTGATTCCGAGGGTGAAGGTCAATACCGATCTGGTACGCTACCTTCCGGACAGTTCCCGCATGAAGCAGGGAATTGATATACTGGCGGAGGAATTCAGCGATTTATCCATGTCTTCTTCCAATACTGTGCGCGTCATGTTTAAAGACGTTCCGGATAATGAGAAAGATGGTATTTTTGAAGAAATGAAGCAGACTCCGAACGCGGGTTCGGTGGCTTTTCGGAAAAATGATCCGCACTATGAAAAGGACGGTTACACGCTGTACATCCTTTCCTTCAGCTGCGGATTTTTTTCTCCGGAAATGAGAGAAGCCGAAAACTATATTAAGGAGGCATTTTCCGGCCGCTATGACATGAAATACAATCTCGACAAAACGACGCAGCCGGGCGTTCCGATCGGGATTGTCGCGTTTGCTCTCTGCCTGCTGATCCTGATTCTGATACTCTTTTCCCCTTCTTACGTTGAGCCGTTTCTCTTTCTTTTCGCGATCGGAGCCGCCGTTGTCCTGAATACCGGTTCGGATGTCTTTCTGCCGGGTGTCGCTGAAGTGACATTTTCAGTGGGGGCTATCCTGCAGGTCGCTTTGTCAATCGATTATTCCATTATCCTTATGGGCCGTTACCGCCAGGAGCTCGCGCGGGAACCGGACAAAGAAAAGGCGATGAAACAGGCGCTGTCAGGTGCATTTTCATCAATTTCCGGAAGCTCGCTCACGACAGTCGTCGGTCTGCTCGTCCTCGGTTTCATGAGCTTCAAGATTGGTTTCGACATCGGATTTGTCATGGCGAAGGGCGTGTTCCTGAGCATGGTGTGCACTTTTACGGTTCTTCCGTTTCTTCTGCTGATTTTTGACGGGACGATCAAAAAGACTGCGAAGAAGGTTCCTTCTTTGAAAATGGATGCCTTCGGAGACTTTTTCTTCCGCCACGGGAGAGCGGTTACTGCGGTTTTTGCCGTATTTTTCGCTGCGATGCTGATTCTGAAGGGAAATACCGGCATCTCGTTTTCCCTGATTCCGCCCAATGAGATTGATCCGGTGTTTCCGAAGGAGAACCAGATCGTGGTTCTTTATGAAAACGGTGATGAGGAGTCTGTTTCCGGAATGATACCGGAAATAGAGGCGGAGAGCGGCGTAAACAGCGTGCTTGCCTGGCCGAATACGTTCGGAAAGGCGTTTGCGGAGGATGAGCTTCTGGAGATGATGAATGGTTTCGACATGGGCTTTTCCGTACCTCCGATTGCGGTCAGGATGATTTACAGTTCGTATTTTAAGGGAGAGAGAGGGGGAAAACTGACGGTCCGTGAACTCGTGAACTTTGTCCATGACACGTTCAGCGCGGACAGCGCATGGGGAAAACTGCTGGGGGACGATCTGAGAGAGATGATCGACAAGGCTCCGGAAATGCTCGACGAAGGCGAAAAAGCACTGAAGGGGCCGGAGCACTCGCTCATGATGATTTCGACAGACCTTCCCCAGGAATCGGAGGAGACGACGGTCTTTATGGGGAGGCTCACGGCTCTCTGTGAAGAGAACCTTTCCGGGAATTACTATCTTATCGGCAATACGCCGATGGCGCAGGAAATGGTCGCGACATTTTCAGACGAGCTGAATTTTCTGACATTTATGACCGCGGCGGCGATTTTCGCTGTGGTTCTGCTGACGTTCCGTTCGCTTGCAGTGCCGGTGATTCTGATCCTGCTGATTCAGTCGGCGGTTTACGCGACGATGGTCATTATGAACCTTCAGGGAATGTCTGTCTATTATCTCGCGCTGTTGGTGGTGCAGAGTATCCTGATGGGCGCGACGATCGACTACGCGATTGTTTTCACAAATTATTACCGGGAGTTCCGGATGACGATGCCTGTCAGGGAGGCACTTATAAATGCCTATAACGATTCGATCCACACGATTCTGACGTCGGGGCTCATTATTGTGGCGGCGGTCGGAGCAGTCGGGTTTGCGTTTTCGGACCCGGCTGTCCGGCAGATTGTACATACGATTTCGAAAGGCGCCGCCTGTTCCATCTGTCTGATTCTGTTTGTGCTGCCGGGGCTGCTGGCAGCGTTTGACTTCCTGGTTGTGCCGAAGGGGAGGCGGTATTCCGGCTAATTGTGAAGCATCTGACAGGGGATACCGGTTAACAGTTTGACGGGAAGAATCGCGGGAAAGTGGATTTAGGAGTTGTTGTGATAAAATATAATCTGTGAACAGCCGGAGGCGCTGCTGATGAGGGTGTAAGAAATGGATCTCGCAAAGAAAACAGACAGAATTATCATTATTATTTTGCTGGTGCTGGCAGTCCTTTTGCCGGGCCGGTATATTTTCCGCACAACCGGAATCGGACAAAAGCGGCCGGAGAGCGCCGGGAAAGAGGCCGGGCTGACCTATGAGGATTATAACGGGAAAAAGATCGGGATTCTCACGGGAACCAATATGGAGAAGGAGAGTTTTTACTATTTTCCTGACAGTGAATACTTCTATTATGACGGTTACCCGAACATGAA
>CACZTA010000135.1 GCA_902783935.1 uncultured Lachnospiraceae bacterium
GGGTGCATATCGAATTTAACTATAACACAGGCTGATCCCGAAAGCAATTACATGTCAATCAGGGTCAAAAAAGGCTGTAAATGTTGTATGATAGTGTCGGAGTAAAAAAGATAACTGACTCATTACGAGGTGAAATCTTTTATGAAGATCACGTATATTTATCACAGCAGCTTTCTCATCGAGACCGGCAGCGCGTATTTCCTGTTTGACTATGAACTGGGTAATATTCCTGACCTGCTGCCGGACCGCCCTCTTTATGTCCTGGCAAGCCATGCCCACGGCGACCACTTCAATCCGCGTATTTTCAGGCTGCGCAGAAACCATCCGGATGTCAGGTATATTCTGTCAGATGATATACCGGCTGAAATGATACCTGCTGAACTTCTGTACAAAATCGTTTCTGTCGGACCGGACCGGGAGTACCGGGACAGCATGAAGGACGGCAGGATCCTGACAGTGAAAACACTTCGCTCAAACGACCTCGGAGTGGCATTTGTGCTCGACATGGCCGGCACGCTTGTTTATCACGCGGGAGATCTGAATAACTGGTGGTGGGAAGGTGACGAAGAGGACAGGCTTCTGGAAAAGCAATACCACGAAGAACTGGAAAAAATCCGGGGAATGGAATTTGAAGCGGCGTTTATTCCCCTGGACCCGAGAATCAGAGGATATGAACGAGGTATAGAAGACTTCCTCCGGTATGCGCACGCAAAATATGTTTTTCCGATGCATTTCGGGCATCAGACGGAGATTGTGGAAAGGATGCTCGCACGCCCGGAAACGGCAGCGCTTCCGTGTCAGCTCATGAAAATCAAAAAACAGGGGGACTGTTTTACCCTGTAAGTCACGCCATTTTGACAGCGGTAATCATGCTGTGGCATAATGGTCGTGTTTCTTTAATAAAAACCAATTGCATAATCTGTGATCAGAAAGGCAACCTCATGAAACAAAACCGGAATCCTCTGAAGCGCATCCTCGCCATGGCAGGTGTGGTTCTCCTGCTGGGCATCTATATTGCTGCATTTATCTGTGCCATGATCCGGAATGAAGCGGCTCAGTCCCTTTTCCGGGCTGCACTCGGATGTACAATCCTCGTGCCGGTCCTCCTCTACCTGATCCTCATGGTTGCGCGGGTCATCCGGCCTCAGAAATCAGGTCTCATCGATGCGGTCGTTTTCGACCTCGGCAAAGTCCTCCTCGACTTTCCCTGGGAAACATATACCGGCGAAAACGAACTTTCCCCCGAGGTGAGAGACGTCCTGCTCGAGAAGGTCGTTCCGTCTCCTCTCTGGCACGAATTTGACGTAAACCTGAGGCCTTACGAAGAAATCGTTGAAGAATTTACCCGTCTGGATCCCAGATATTCCGAGGAAATACGAAATCTGATCCTCACCGAAGACCGGATCATCACCCCCTTCTGGTATACCGGGGACCTTGTCCGCGGACTGAAGCGGGCCGGCTACCGGGTATACTATCTGTCGAACTGGACAAAAGAGTGGTATGAACATCTGACAGAAAACGGCGTCATGGATTTCCTGAAAAATATGGACGGAGGTGTCTTCTCATTTGACGTCCATATTGCCAAACCGGACGCCGCCATCTATCAGATACTGCTTAAAAAATACCAGCTGGATCCGGGGCGCTGCCTCTTTATCGATGATTCGCAGGCCAATGTCGACCAGGCCAGAAAAGAAGGGATGAGCGCTTTTCTGTTTACCGATTATACCGATATGACAGAAAAACTCTCATCCCTGGGAATCAGATTCTGAATTCATTAATGGACGACGAAAGAATCCACGATCGTATCAAGCAGATCGTCCATCATCGCACTGTTTGCGGCAGTTGTCCAGCAGCAAAACTGATAGTATTCTCCATCGCCCTGCGCGCCGTAGATCCGGTAGGCAATCCTCTGCTCCGGAAGGCCTGCAGGGTGATATTTTGCAGTAAAACTCAGCTTTCTTCCCGGCAGCTGGCTTTCCTTCAGTGTTATGCTCTCCGGATTGGACATCTGGACTTCAGACAGCAGGCTGCTGCCGGTCACGCCTCTCGTCAGGGCGGAAAAATAATCGTCAAAAGACGCGAGGCCCGAGTCTTCCATCGGTTCATTATTGAACACCAGGAAAACCTGCCGGTCAAAGCTTCCCGCCTGCAGCTGGAATTTGCGGTCCATGCCGCCGGGATCCATCTTTCCGTCCATGTTCTGCCAGCTCTCGGGAATATAAATCGTATAACGCCCGTCCGCAGACGGAAGCGGTGTCATCCTGACCGTCTTATCTTTCGTTTTTTCAATATCCGCAGCAATCGTATCCTCTGCATTAAAGGTTGCATTGGCGGCTTCTGTTGCAGACTGGGCTGCAGCAAGTGCAGAAGCGGCATCCGCTGCTGCGGATTCCGCTCTGGAAGCTGCCTCCATCACCTCTTCGTCGAGGGTCGGCGACGGGACGGCATTACAGCCCGCCATGAGGACCGCTGCCGCTGCCGCTATCAAATACACCCGGAGTCTGTTCTTCATGAATTACCCCTGCCCGAATTTACTCTTGCGATAAATGATATCATCTCTGCCCGGCCCGTTTGAAACCATCGTAACCGGGAACCCGATCTTTTCTTCAATAAATTCAATATATCTTCTGCAGTTTTCCGGAAGATCCTCATAATTCCGGATTCCGGTAATATCCGTCTTCCACCCCGGAAGCGTTTCCCAGACCGGTTTTGCCCTCATGAGTTTTACCGTCGTCGGAAAATCTTCTGTCACCTGTCCGTCAATTTCATACCCGACACAGACGGGAATCTCATCCAGGTACCCGAGGACATCGAGAACGGTCAGTGCGACATCTGTCGCTCCCTGCAGCCGGCAGCCGTATTTTGACGCAACTGCATCATAATAACCGACGCGGCGCGGTCTTCCGGTCGTTGCACCGTACTCACCGCCGTCTCCGCCTCTTCTTCGCAGTTCTTCCGCATCATCACCGAAAATCTCGGAAACAAATTCCCCGGCGCCCACTGCACTTGAATAAGCCTTGGAAACGGCGACAACCCTGCGGATTTCAAACGGCGGAATGCCCGCACCCACTGCACCGTATCCGGCAAGTGTCGAACTGGACGTCACCATCGGATAGATACCGTGATCAGGATCCTTCATCGTCCCGAGCTGTCCCTCAAGCAGGATATTTTCCCCTTCCCTTACCGCATTGTACAGGTAAGCGGAAGTGTCACCCGCATATGGGCTCAGGATTTCCTTATATGAAGCCAGCTCTTCCATGATATCGTCTGTCTTCAGTTCTTCATGATGATACAGGTGCCGGAGCAGGATATTCTTCTTAAGGATAATCCCTTCCACCTTTTCCCGGAGTGCATCCATGTCTTCCAGCTCACTGACCTGGATACCGATTTTTGCAAATTTGTCACTGTAAAACGGAGCAATTCCGGATTTCGTCGACCCGAATGATTTCCCCGCAAGGCGTGCCTCTTCCAGCGTATCAAACAGGACATGATAGGACATGACAAGCTGGGCACGGTCCGAAATCATGAGCTTCGGCGCCGGAACGCCTCTTGAAGTCACTTCGCCCAGTTCTTTCGCAATCTGGTTCGGGCTTAGCGCCACGCCGTTTCCGATAATATTCATCACTTCCGGATGAAAGACACCTGAAGGAAGCGTATGAAGGGCAAACTTACCGTAGCTGTTCTTGATAGTATGCCCGGCGTTGGCTCCGCCCTGAAAACGCACAACGACAGAAGCTTCTTCAGCCAGCATGTCCGTGATTTTTCCTTTTCCTTCATCTCCCCAGTTCGCACCTACAACCGCTGTTACCATGCGTTCTTCCTCCTTCTCATGCATCGGGTCCTGTCACACCCTGATCTCTGATATCCATCCCAGGTCTTTCCTGTTTGCTTCAAGTAGCGGATTCACGATTTCTCTCAGATACTGCTCTGTCTGATAGGCTGCGCGCCCCGTAAAGCCGGCCGGATCCATAGATGTTTTCAGCGTTTCGAGATCCTGCGGGAAAAGCCCGTCTTCCGCAATCATCTCCAGCAGATGGTTGTCTTCGCCGTCTTCCTTGACGGCACGGCCTGCTTTCATCGAAAGTTCCCGGATACGCTCATGAAGCTCCTGCCGGTCGCCCCCGGCTTTGACCGCATCCATCATAATATTCTCGGTTGCCATAAACGGCAGTTCGGCCATAAGATGCTTAAGAATCACTTTCGGATAGACGACCAGGCCGCCCGCCACATTGGCAGTGAGGTCCAGAATCCCGTCACAGGCCAGAAATCCTTCGGCAACAGACAGCCGCTTGTTGGCCGAATCATCCAGTGTTCTCTCAAACCACTGTACGGAGGACGTAATAGCGGGATTCAGCGCATCCGCCAGCAGATAACGGGACAGGGATGCAATGCGTTCCGACCGCATCGGATTTCTTTTATAAGCCATGGCGGAAGAACCGATCTGGTGTTTTTCAAACGGTTCCTCCACTTCCTTCAGGTGCTGGAGAAGACGGATATCGTTCGAAAATTTTGTTGCACTCGCTGCAATCCCCGCCAGGATATTAATAACCCGCGTATCTACTTTTCTGGAATAAGTCTGGCCGGAAACCGGATAGCATCCGGAAAATCCCATTTTTTCGGCAATCATCGGATCCAGGCGGTCACATGTCTCCTGGTCTCCCTCAAAAAGCTCAAGAAAAGAGGCCTGCGTCCCTGTCGTCCCTTTACAGCCGAGAAGCCTGAGAGAACCGCTCACATAGTCCAGATCCTGAAGATCCATCATGAATTCATTGATCCAGAGTGTCGCGCGTTTGCCGACAGTTGTCGGCTGCGCAGGCTGAAAATGCGTAAATGCGAGCGTCGGGAGGTCCTTCCACCGGTCCGCGAACCCTGCAAGTGCGGCGATGACGTTGACCAGTTTCCGCCTGATGACTGCCAGGGCATCTCTCATCAGGATAATGTCCGTATTATCACCCACATAGCAGGAAGTCGCACCCAGATGGATGATTCCTTTTGCTTTCGGGCACTGAAGGCCGTATGCGTAGACATGTGACATGACATCATGCCTGACCTCTTTCTCCCGTCTCACTGCATCATCATAGTTTATATCCTCTGCATGAGCTTTCAGCTCTTCGATCTGCTCATCCGTAATCGGAAGCCCCAGCTCCTTCTCTGTTTCCGCCAGTGCAATCCAGAGTTTCCGCCAGGTCCGGAACTTTCTGTCCTGAGAAAAAATCTGCTGCATTTCAACACTTGCATACCGCTCCGACAGCGGACTGATATATCTGTCTGTCCCCACAGAAACTCCTCTCCCAGTATAAACTGCTGCGGTTTTATTCTTAATGTCCGCGTGTAATCATACAATATTCCGGCTCCGTTTTCAATCTTCAGCGCAGGATTCCTGCTCCTGAATGAGCTCAGCTACTCTTCCGCTTCCAGGTGATATGCATCCCGGAGCTTTTTCA
>CACZTA010000136.1 GCA_902783935.1 uncultured Lachnospiraceae bacterium
GCGAGGCTGTCGCCGCCGGTCAGTTCGGCGACGCGGGCGAGCAGGAAAGGAGTAATCTCTTTTCCGCGGATCCCCGCTTTTTCGGATTCATCAACAGCGCGGCTGATGGCTTCATTGATAATTTCAGGGGGCATTGAATACTCTTCGGGAATCGGGTTTGTGACGAGAATGCCGCCTCCGAGCTCCAGCTCGCTCTGAACCTTAAAGATGCGGGCAAGCTCTTCCGGGGAGTCCGCCCTGTAATCGACATGGAATCCGGATGTGCGGGTATAAAATGCCGGCAGCTCATCCGTGCCGTAGCCGAGGACCGGGACACCGTGTGTCTCCAGGTATTCGAGTGTGAGACCGAGGTCGAGGATGCTTTTTGCGCCGGCGCAGACGACCATGACCGGTGTGCGGGCGAGCTCTTCGAGATCTGCGGAGATGTCCATGGTGGTTTCCGCTCCGCGGTGAACGCCGCCGATTCCGCCCGTCGCAAAGAAGCGGATGCCTGCCATATGGGCAATGATCATCGTCGTCGTGACGGTCGTGGCCCCGTCTTCCCCGCGCGCGCAGAGAGCGGCGAGGTCGCGGCGGGAGGCTTTGGCGATGGCGGTCCCTTTCTTTCCGAAATATTCGATTTCTTCCGGGGTCAGGCCGGCTTTCAGGCGGCCGCCGATGATGGCGATTGTCGCGGGAACGGCGCCGTTTTCACGGATAATGCGTTCAACTTCAAGCGCAGTTTCCACATTCTGCGGATAGGGCATGCCGTGTGAAATAATCGTGGATTCCAGTGCGACGACCGGTTTTCCGGCTGCGACGGCCTCTTTGATTTCGGGATTTACGTCAAGAAATCGGTTAAGTTTCATGGTCAGTCTCCTTGTCTTATTTCAGTATTCATTCTTTTCTTCAGAGCCGCCGGGCTCATGCCGGGGCTTACGGTTTCGCCACTTTCCATCGTGACGGAAGCGGCGGCCAGGCCGGCCCGCGCAGCGGATTTCAAATCGGTTCCTTCCAGATAGGACCAGATCAGGGCAGCCATGAAGGCATCCCCGCAGCCCGAAGTGTTTACCATCCGTCCCGGGATATTCCCGATCATCAGCTGTTCCCTGTGATCTGCGGCGAAGACGCCGTCCGCCCCCATGGAGATAAACACTCTCCGGAGCCCGGTACTGAGAAGCCTGTCGGCGGCCCTGGCCGCGTCGGCTGCATTTCTGATGGGAATACCGCTCAGGAGTTCTGCTTCCAGACGGTTGGGCTTCAGCGTGTGGATCTTTCCGAGAACCGGAAGAAGCTTCCCGGCTTTTCCGGTCGAGACGGGATCGCAGAAGAGCGGCACCGTGCAGTTTTCGGCCAGATAGATGAGTGACTCCTCCGGGATATTGGCGTCGGCGGCTGCGACCTGCGCCCTGTTGATCAGGAACAGGCGGGAACGGAGATAGTCCGGTGTGATTCTCTCGCAGATCTCCATGTCGGAGACGGCGAGCGCCATGTCGCCGTCAGGACCGGCGAGATACAGGTACGTGGATGTTGCGGCGTTCGGAACGCAGAGCGCATGGGTCAGGTCAATGCCGCACTCACTGCAGGAAGCAGCGGCTTTCTGCCCGTAGAAATCATCCCCGTAGGCTGTCAGGAGGTGTACATCAATCCCCAGAAGGCTCAGGTTATGTGCGATATTCCTCCCGACTCCGCCCGGAGCGGTCTGTACATGGCCCGGATTGGAATCGGCAGGAACGAGCGGGCGTGAAGAACAGCCGCCGATATCGATATTCATGCCGCCGATGACAGCCGCGAAGGTTCCGGAACGGAGGACATACCCTTTTCCGGCGATATATCCTTTTTTCATCAGGTTGGAAATATGGACGGCGACCGAGGAGCGCGTGATGCCCAGGGCCTGTGCGAGGGCCTGCTGGGATATCATGGGATTGGCTTCGATCAGCTTCAGGATCTGTCTTTCGCGCTGTGTCATGATTCTTCTCCGGATAAGCAGATGTTTATAAAACAAACATAAGTATATTCTAAGGGGTTGAAGTGCTATCCGTCAAGCGTATGAAGTGCTATTTCTACTTGAAGTTGCCGACAATAAAATGTACGATTATGATGTGTGCAGAGCAATTTCGGATATAGGGGGCGAATGCTGTGAAAAAGCGGTTAATGGCGCTGCTGATGGTGCTGGCGGTAATATTCGGATGCCTGAGGATTGTTCCCGCATCCGATGACAGGGGCGAGCAGCTGACGGAAATCATCGGGCTGCTGAAGGAAGCCGCGGACGGGGCATCGGAGGCGGATCTGAA
>CACZTA010000137.1 GCA_902783935.1 uncultured Lachnospiraceae bacterium
TCGATCTTTTCAGAGAGGCCCGAAATGCCCGACGGAAGTTTCTCCAGATTGGCATACCAGTCTCCGAGCCCGCGCCTGTCATCATTTCTCGCGCCGAACCATCCGTCATCCAGAACAAACAGCTCCACGCCCGTCTCTTTCGCTTTCCGGGCGATCGAGAGGAGCTTTTCTTCGTCGAAATTGAAATAAGTCGCCTCCCAGTTGTTGAGGAGGATCGGTCTCGGGCGGTCCCTCCATACGCCCCGCGCGAGCCGCGTCCTGTACAGGCGGTGGTAGACCTGGCTCATCCCGTTCAGGCCTTTATCACTGTAGACCATGACGACTTCCGGCGTCTGGAATGTCTCCCCGGTCCCGAGCTTCCAGGCGAAGCCCTCCGGGTGAATGCCCATCATGACGCGGGTCAGCTTGAACGTCGACACTTCCACCTGGGACAGGTGATTGCCGCTGTAGACCAGGCTGAAGCCGTAGACCTCCCCGTTCATTTCCCCGGTCCCGGGCCTCTTGAGCGCAAGGAAGGGGTTCTCCTCCGCGCTGCTGCAGGTGCCGGTGAGGCCCTGGATCCCCTGGAGGCCCATTTCAAGCTTCCTGGTCTTGACATACCGCTCCCTTGCCCAGGCACCGGACAGCTGGACGAGTTCAAAATGCATGTCGAGGAATTCCACGCTTGCCGACAGGGCCCGTTCGAGCACGACAGGTGCATTTCCCCCGTTTTCATAGCGCACGCTTCTCACGATGACCGGATAACCGGCATACAGGGTATAGATGAGGGACGCGCATACGCCCGTCAGTTCGTCCTTAAGAAGAATCTCCAGTGTCTCCGCTTCCTCCGGGTCCTCCACATAGACCGCCGGGAGCGGGAGCATCGGCTTCTTTCCGGCATAGATCTTGTGGGAGACATATTTAAAGTCGGATATGCGGCTTCCGTTTTCCTGAAGAACCGTCACCATCGGGGAGCGGTAATCCCCGGTCCCGTAGGACGGGAAATCCTGCCGCGTATAATGCATCGACAGGATCGTCGGCTCATCCACGCAGATCGTCATCTGCGAGCGCATCGCCTCCTCATGAAGATGATTGAAGCTCTCCCGGTCATGGATCCGCTTTCCGTAATAAAGGTTCTCAATCTGCCCGTTCGCCATCACCCGTATGATATAACTGATGCTGTCATTTGTCAGGTGCCAGGTGGATGCAGCTTCGTGAAACAGGATCGCCATAACATTCTCCTTTCATTGTCCCAGTTTTTTCATATCTTCAAGCGTCTGCTTATCGGTTCTTTTCTGATTGAAGTCGCTCTGTTCTTCCGGCGCTTCTTCCTCCGCCGTCTCCGCCTTCGGCAGATACACCTCAAAATCCTTGATCAGGACAGATGAGACAAACATCGCCACTGCCGCAAAGCCGAACGTCGACCACATAAATGCATACAGGGGAAGCATCCTCCTGTCCAGAAAGGTAATCGCCATCGGAACGGTATTGGCAAACAGGACGGGGATTATCTTCAGCGGCCTCCGCCCGATGAAAAAGACCGCATTTCTCAGGAGGTTCGGAATCGTGTCCTCAAACGCCGCCATCACGGGGACGAGGTACGAGCACACGACGAGGACGGCGGCGGCAATCGCATACGTGGCATATTTTACCCATACGAGCACGCCGCCGGCCTGCATGCAGATGCTGATATCCATCGCGCCCACTGCGATGAGGACGATCAGAACCAGCCAGCAGACCACCGCCTGTTTAAAATTCATCCTGAATCCCTGCCAGAAAGTCGTAAACGGATTCAGTTCCCGGTCTCCCCGCAGCACCTTCAGCATAACGTAATAGAGCGCGGCAAGCGCAGGACCGGCTGTGATGACCGGCAGCGAAAAAACGACAAACAGGATATTTGCCGCGATGATAATCCCGCACCGCGTCATGATCTGTCCGAATATGCTGTCGTTGTCGAGCATTCCCCTGATGAATCTGTGCATAAATCGCTTCCTCTGTTTTATCCGGTTCCTGCAGGGACTGCGTTCTCATCCCCGAGGATAAATTCAAGAAATGTCTCCACGGCGTCTGCGCGTTTCGTGTACTCCCCGATCCCCAGACAGCAGTCACCTTCGTAGAGATGGTACTTTGTCACCAGCAGGCTGTCCGACACGTCAATTGCAATCGGAACCGGCTCCGTGCTGTACTCCTCGTCTATAGGCGTACAGTAAATAAAACGGTCGCCGTACTTCTCACGGAAAACAGAATACTCCGGCGTGCTTAAGTCCGCAAGCCGTCCGCTCTCGCCGATTTTGACGATCCCGTCTTTTCCCATGGTCAGCACATCCAGGTCCCCCGCTTCCGTCACGGCGACAAACGCCTGAAAATAGCTGTTCATCGTCCCGCCCCGGACGGACGGGTCAAACCAGGAGGCGGCATTCATCTCTATCTGTTTTTCTTTCGGGTCAAATCCCGCATATTCCGTAAAATCATACCAGAGCGCCGATCTGTAGCCGCCGTTCTCCATGGTGTTCGCATAGATCGCATAGAACCAGTACCCGGTGTTGACAAACAGCAGGCGGTAGAGCACATAGACCAGGAAAATGAACGCGCAGGAGATCCCGAGGATCCAGATCCAGTAATAATGAATCACATATGCCGCTCTCTCCCTGCCTGTCATATAAGCGGTTTTTTTCATCTCCGCCCGGTACCAGGCCGCAAGCTTCCCGCGAAGCGTCTGTTCTTTTTCCTGTCTTTCCCTTTTCACACCCGGACCTCCGTCTGCGCGTCCTGCCTCCGGCGCCCCGTTTCCGGGGCAGCTCCTGTATTCGAGAAAAACCGGGGATCCGCATCCGCTGTCCCCGGTTTTTCCTGAATACAGGAAACGAATTCAATTCCGGTCTCCGTTTCCTGTAACTGCCTTTTCTTAAGCTCTGCCGTCCTGCGCTGCTGCCGGAGCAGCAGAAATGCAGAATCAGAGCTTTCCGCCTGATGTCGCGATACCTTCGACGAACTGTTTCTGGAAGATCACGTAGATAATGATCATCGGCAGGACCGCCAGGGTCGCAGCCGCCATCATGGTCGGATACTCGCTGCCGTACTGGCCCTGCATCTTGGCAAGACCTGCGGACAGTGTTGTGGTCTGTGCGTTTGTACACACAATCATCGGCCACATCAGATCTTTGAATGCGAACACTGCCGTAAAGATACCGAGAGAAATCATGGAGCTTCTGGTCAGCGGCATCATGATTTTCAGGAACCGCTGTCCCACGTTGCAGCCGTCGATCATCGCGGCCTCCTCCAGATCCTTCGGCAGGCCTTCATAGCCCGTCTTCAGCAGATAGGTACCGAACGCGGTCACGAGACCCGGGAATACCAGGCCGAACGTCGTGTTCAGCATCTTCATCTTGGAAACCATCAGGTACTGCGGGATGATGAAGATCTGAGCCGGGATCATCATCTGGATCAGCACCAGGGTGAAGAGGAACTTCTTGCCCGGGAACTTCAGACGTCCGAATGCGTAGCCGGCCATCGTCGCCGTCAGGCACGCGCAGACGACGCGGAAGAAGATCAGGAGCAGCGTATTCTTATAGAGCACGACGAAGTTGTAGCTCTTCCAGACCGTGCCGAAGTTCTCCCAGTGCCAGCCTGCGTGCGGCAGGATGTAGAACGGGTTGACGGAGATCGCCTCACCCTTGGTCTTAAGCGCCGTCAGGATCATCCATGCGAAGGGAACCAGCATGATAAATGACATGATGACAAGGATGATGTGCATTATGATTTTTCTTTGTCTTGCTCTTCTTTCAGCACCTTCCATATGCTTATGCTCCCTCCTTTCAGTTATGATAGACAAGCTTCTTTTCAGCCTGCTGCAGGATAAACGTGATAATCATGATAAAGACGACCAGCACGATGACGAGCGTTGCGCCGTAGCCCTTATTTCCGTTTGTGAACGCATACTGATAGAACAGGTACACGATGGACTGGACCTTCGGGAGCGCCACATTCGTCTTGTCCATGACCATGAACATAAGGTCGAACACTGTCAGGGCCCCGATGATACGGGTCTGGACGATGAAGAATGTCGTGGGGCTCAGAAGCGGGACCGTAATGTTGAAGAACTGGCGGATTCCGCTCGCACCGTCGATATCGGCAGCTTCATAGTAGTCGCCCGGGATTTCCTGAAGACCGCCTATGAAGAGGACCATATTGTAACCGATGATGGACCAGACGCCGATGATGCCGATGGAGATCCATGCGATATT
The DNA here is from genome assembly GCA_902783935.1 of uncultured Lachnospiraceae bacterium. Lineage (GTDB taxonomy): Bacteria > Bacillota > Clostridia > Lachnospirales > Lachnospiraceae > Chordicoccus. The sequence continues at coordinate 4,224 of CACZTA010000137.1, forward strand.
CGGATTGGAGATCCACTCTGTCTTTGTGTGGAAAATGTTGTTGATCAGACCGAACTGTGTGTTATACAGCCACTTCCAGACCATGGCGACCGCAGCAGGCGCGCAGACCATGGGAAGGAAGAAAATCGTTCTGTAGACAGACACGCCGGCAATCTTTTTGCTCAGGAAAACGGCGAGGATCAGCGCGATGACAACGCCGAAGGGCACTTCGATGATCGCATATTTGACCGTATTCCACAGGGACTGCCAGGTCTCTGATGCGGCGAGAACCGCCTGATAGTTTTTCGGGCCTACAAAGATGTTTCCTTTTCCGAAGTCGCCCGTCTTGCAGAATGACTGATAAATCGTGTTGAAGAACGGATAGAAGTTCAGGATGATAAGGCCGATCATTGTCGGTGCGACAAATGCAAGCCCCCATTTCATCTCTGACCGCTCCGTAGGTGTCATTTTCTTGCCCAAGAAATGAACCCCCCTTTCTTAAAAATGAGTCCGCAGCTGGTCCCGGCGCCGCTGTTTTATGCGAAAGAAAAAGCGGGGGTGAGGCCCGCGTGAGCACTCACCCCGCGCCAGGATTTCAGTGACTTCCTGTCAGATTCTTAATCCGGTTAGATTATTCGTTTGCGATTGCCGTCTCGATGATGTTCTGTGCATTGTCGCAGGCCTGTTCCATAATAGCCGGATCAGACGGATTCTGCCATGCATCAAGGAAGCAGCCGAGCTGCTGAAGGGCATCTTCCCAGACAGTCGTGTTGCGTGTGTACGGACGGAAGTACAGTGTGCCTTCTTCTTCAATCTTTGTGAATGCGGAGACATCCATGCCTTCGAATGCATTTGCGAATTCTTCGGAAACGCTCTTCATACCGGCCATCGTGACGCCCTTTTCAGCCTGTTCCTTCTGGCCCTTCTCGCCGCACCAGTAAGAGATCAGGTCATAGCATGCCTGCGGATCAGCAGCATCGTGCTTGATCGCCCAGCCAAGGCCGTTGTAGCAGGACTGGCGCTCGCCTTCGTCGCACTGGCCGTTTCCGTCGCGGTCTGCATACGGAAGCATCGCCCATGCATAATCGGCAGCATTGTCAGCCGTGTAGAATGTGTTGATCATCCAGGAGCCCTGTGTGATCATGCCGACGAGGCCGGAGTTGAACAGGGAGTCCGTACCTGTCTCGGCAACGATCGTCTGCGGAGCGCCGTTTTCGATGATCTGGCGGACCTTTTCCATGCCGGCCTTGCCTTCAGCAGAACCGATGGTTGTGCTCTTGTGGTCTTCTGTGACAATCGTTCCGCCGTAATCATAGACCAGGTTATACCAGCCGTCCTGATTGTTGGAGGTATTCATCGCCATACCGTAGACGCCGTCATCCTTGCCGGCTTCCGTGATGGCTTTCTCGGCAGCGACGAGGTCATCCCATGTCCAGTCGTCTGTCGGATACTCGACGCCGTACTTGTCGAAGATTGCCTTGTTGTAAAGAAGGGCGATGGTGTCGTGGTCCTTCGGCAGCGCGTACTGCTTGTCGCCGCTCTTGTACAGGTCTACGATGCCTTCATAGTAATTTGCGAGGTCAATGTTGTCGTCTGCTGCGATGTAATCATCGAGAGCGAGAAGCAGGTCGTTCTCCATATACATCTGAGCCGTATTGGAGTGCATCCAGAATACATCCGGCATCTCTCCGCCTGAAGCGCCCGCTTCAAGAAGTGTCCAGTAATTGTCCCAGTCAACGACGTTGATGTTGACCTTCACACCGGACTCCGCGCTCCACTCGTCGGCGATCTCCTGAAGACCCTGGAGCTGATTATTATCCCAGATATTGACCTGGATTTCGCTCACGGAATAATCAGCGTGTGCGACTGCCGGAACAGCGACGGTCATACCGACTGCCATCATGGCGGAGAGTGCAACTGAAATTGCCTTTCTAGTTCTCATTCTATATCCTCCTTTAGGTTTTTCCGGGGGCCGCGCACCCTGTGTGCATTTCAGCCCTGTTTCACAAAATTATATCTTTTCAGCCACCTCAAACATATGGATATCTGTCAACTGCATATGTATAAATGTGTTTAAAGGCATCATTTTTAAACAACTTTTGAAACCCGGTGCCTTTTAAATTGTGCAGAATGCCCATCCTGCGTTACTGTCGTTTTTTAACGCTCTTCCACCTGATAATGCATCCTGTGATACTCGCTCGGACTCATGCCGAAATGCTGTTTGAAGGCTTTGGAAAAAGCCAGTGAATCGCTGTAGCCGCAGGCCTGCGCCACATCCCTGATCGGATCCGGCGAATGCCGGAGCTGGCGCGACGCGTGATCCATGCGGAGGCTGATCAGGTACTCCTGGGGGGACATGCCTGTCGCTTCCTTGATCAGCCTCGTGAGATACCCTCTCGAAATCCCGATGTGCGCGGCGATGTCCGCCACCCGGATCCTGTCGGCAAAATTCCGCTGGATATAGCGCAGGGCATAGCCGGCATAGGACAGTTCGGGATCATCCGCGTCATCCCTGCGGATACCGCACAGCTCCGCGTTCTCGATCAGCATGGCCATCAGTTCGTACAGGCACGCCTGCCTCCGGAGCGCATCCGGGAGCTGCCGCTTTCTCAGCTGCAGCATTTCCGTGATAATCGCGCTGAACGCGTCCACATTCCGGAAGGCCAGGACCGGCTGGTCCGGTGTAAACCCGATCTCCTTCACGATTTTCTCCGCCGCCGCGCCTCTGAACCCGA
>CACZTA010000138.1 GCA_902783935.1 uncultured Lachnospiraceae bacterium
CAGCATTGCGATGTAATCTGCCGCATGCAGCCGCATTTCTTCATAGGAACTGCGTTTCACATCGATGTCCATGCCCCGGGCGAGGGCAGCGGCCGCCAGCTCCTCCATCACGCCGATGGTGGAGAACAGAAGCGGGACCAGCACATATTCGATGGTCTTCCCCGGGTGACGCAGGACAGAGCCAAAGCTCAGGGATATTCCCCTGAAGGCCATGGCTTTTCTGATTCCGTTCCACTCGTCCTGTACCGTGGGAATAAAACGGAAAAGCATCGCGATGGGGATGACCGCCCTGACCGGCAGATGCATCGCTGTCAGTGCAGAGAGGAACTGACTGATGCGGGTCGTCTGCACGATCAGCAGGATGCTCATGATCGTCGGCAGCGAGTAGAGGATCAGGGTGGTGAGGACCGATACGACGAGGACCACCACGGCGGAAGAGCTGCCTGCGTGATCCACCGCCTCCTTGATATACAGAGCGACGGAGAACAGCAGAAATGCTTTCAGCGCTGTCCATGGCTTTCCGTTCAGCGCCAGCACGGCGCAGACCGCCCCGAAGAACAGCAGGATATAAAGGCCGCTGTAGGTATAAAGGCTGGTCACGCCGCAGGCGAGAAAGATGAACAGTTTTGTCCTGGGGTCAAAACGTATGAGTGCTTTGGAGTCATCTCCGTAAATACTGTAATTCATAATGATCACACGATATTTGCTTTCTCAAAGTGATTTCTGATGAGTTTGTCTGCAATCAGAACACCGATGCCGGCACCGGCCAGAGCAAGAGCGATCTGGATAAATGCGAGTCCGTTGATGGCATATTTGGCCAGCTCATCGGCAAATGCCTGACCGTAGAAGCTGACAGAACGCGCCATGAACTCGTCCTTGCGGAAATAGAGCATGGTGTAGGGGCACATCATATTCAGGTTGAAGACAGGGAAGGACAGCAGATACATTTTCCTGGATTTATAGCTGCCTGCCATGATGACGAATTCCGCGAGCAGGGCAGCGAGGACGGCCAGCCCCATTCCGAGCATGTTGCCGGCGCAGGAGACGAGCGCGAACAGCACCCCGAGGATCAGCGCGGCGCCGAATTTGCGGACTTTGAGGACGCAGAGTTCGTAGACGGTTGCGCAGACGACGCCCACAGTGAACGGAGCGACGATGTACAGGATCGGGATCGCGCTGGTTCCGAGCACGACGATGAGCATCAGTACGATATAGACCGCCCCGAATGCGCCTGCGTAGATGAGGTCTCTGGTGCGAAGCTTCCTGTCGCTGACCTGTGCTGTCTGGGTGATTTCTTTCCTTGCCATGATATGATTCTCCTTTTCGATAATGTGAAACAGCAGGCAATTGTGAAACACAGAGCTTCGCAAGCACCTGCCTTCTGTATAAAATCGGCGTGCGCCGCTTTTACCGGATAACGATTTTGAAAAAATGTTATTGAAAAAGCCTGACCGGGATGCGGTCAGGCTTTCAGATTTCCTTATTTATTTCATGTAGCAGCCTGCGAAATCCGGCTTCCGAGAAAACCGTCAGCTGCGTGATCAGCTTTTTCACTTCTTCCATGGTATATCCTCCGTAAATGAGTTCCATGTATTCCTCAAATTTCATATGAAGAATGATCCGGACAAGCGCCGGGTCGACAGGTCTGCCTGCATAGCGGTCGAACACTTCCTGATAACTCGGATAAAATACGCTGTGGATCAGGTTTTCCTTAAAGCCCTCATATTTTGTTCCTTTGGAACAGTCGAACAGCAGGCGGAACTCATCTTTATGAGCGATCGCATAGGTGATGGATGTCAGTTCGTTTTCCACGCCTGTAGTGAGATCGGATAATTCCTGGGCGATTACAGTCTGATACATGCGCCGGAAGCCAATGATCATGGGATCTACAAGTGCGGCAAAAAGGGCATCCTTCCCGGCAAAGTGACTGTAAAAAGCGCCTGTAGTAAGTCCGGCATTTTTGCAGATGGTCCTGAGGGAGGCCTTTTCAAAGCCATGGGCGAGGAACTGTTCCTTCCCGCTGTCAAGCAGCAGCTCCCGAATGTTCGGCGGAAAACGTGACATCACACACCTCTGGTTAGCAATTATTAACTAACAATAACGGATGTTATTGCGAAAGTCAACCCGGATTCCGAAGATTTTGCGGGTTCCTGTTCATGGAACCGTCCGCTGAAAAGGAATAAAAAGCGCATTTTCCTGTGTCAGGATGGGTTCAAAGGCTGCCTGACAGATCCGATAAGCGGGGATTAAGTTCACGGGAAGCCGGCACGGTGAATTGCGAGTGTCTGCTTTACAAATCCCGGAGTTTTCGGTATATTAC
>CACZTA010000139.1 GCA_902783935.1 uncultured Lachnospiraceae bacterium
ATTGCCGATCAGGTAGCACAGGTTATCGGCGATTCTTTCCGCCGAACTCATTCTGCCGTCATAGAGAAGCAGTGTTCTTATCATCTTAAATAATCCTCTCCGGTTCTAAATGAATCTGAACGGGTTTCCGGCTCCGGACGGGTGTTCCCCCGTTTCCGGCTGAATTTCCCTTCAACACATTATAGCATTGTTTTGACAGCCCGTCCGTTGGAAATTGCGATTTATATCAGTTTTATGTCAATTTCGCATTCCGAAAAAACGGCGGACCGCAATCGTCCGCCGCTTCTGTAAAAACGATATGCTGTTTCAGTCGTCGCGTTCCCTTTCAGCTTGGCGCTCGGCATGTTCTTCCGCACACCTCCTGGCTGTTGTGATCCGCTCGGAAACCTCGGTCAGCGTCTCTCCCTGCTGGATCTGCAGGTCCACACCGGTCTCATTCGGCCGGTCTTCCATGAACCGGTAATCCTTGCAGGGCAGGACAGCATTGAGAATAATGCCTGTCAGGGACCCGACGGCAATTCCCGAGAGTGAAATGGTCAGGGCGCCTGCCTGGAAGCTGACCGCCTGCGCCGCCGAATAATTAATGCCGATCGAGAGAACCAGGATGAGCGCTGCAATAATGACGTTCCTGCTCTTGGAAAAATCAACCTTTGTCTCCACGATGTTTCTGACGCCGACAGCGGAGATCATGCCGTAAAGAACGAGTGAAATCCCGCCCATGGTCGCCCCCGGCATGGCCTCAACCACAGCCGCAAACTTGGGGCAGAAGGAGAAAATAACCGCAAAATAAGCCGCCAGACGAATCACGAAAGGATCGTAGACCCGGGTCAGTGTCAGAACGCCTGTATTTTCCCCGTATGTCGTATTGGCAGGTGCGCCGAACAGGGATGCAGCCAGGGTGGCGACCCCGTCACCTGTCAGCGTCCGGTGAAGGCCGGGATCCCGGATAAAATTCTCTCCGACCGTCGAAGAAATAGCGGAAATGTCACCGATATGCTCCATCATTGTGGCAAAGCTGATCGGCACAATCGTGATGATCGACGTCAGAAGCAGGCCCCTGTCAACATTTCCTCCGGTAAAAAGACTGAAAACCGTCCGGTTCCATGCCACCGGAAGTCCGAACCATGCGGCTTCGCGCACTCCTGTCCAGTCCACATTACCTGTCAGGGCCGCAACCAGGTAAGAGGCGACAACCCCCATGATGATCGGAACGATTTTGATCATTCCTTTGCCCCAGATGTTGCAGATGATGATCACAAGAATCGCCACGAGCGCAATTCCCCAGTTCTGTCCGCAGTTATCAACGGCTGACTGGGAAAGATTGAGACCGATGGCAATGATGATCGGACCGGTCACGACCGGCGGGAAGTATTTCATGACGCGCTTTGCGCCGAATCCCTTAAAGAGAGCCGCGAGGATGAGATACATGATCCCTGCAACCGCCACGCCGAAGCATGCATAGGGGAGCAGTTCCGGCTCCTTATTCGGCGCGATGGTAAAATACCCTGCCAGAAAGGCAAATGAAGAGCCCAGAAAAGCCGGCACCTTTCTTTTGGAAATCAGATGGAAAATCAGTGTCCCGACTCCGGCGAAAAGCAGTGTCGTTGAAACGCTTAAACCTGTAAGAACCGGAACCAGCACGGTCGCGCCGAACATGGCGAACATATGCTGAAGCCCGAGAATAACCATGCGGCCCGCCCCGAGCACTTTGGCATCATAAATCGGCTGGTCCCCGATACCTGTCTTCTGACTGTTCATTTATACCTCCTTTTAAGCATGTCTTTCTGTCACAAACCCTTCCCATTTATACCGTCATGATTTTCATATGTCAATGAAAACTTGTGTCAGAAGCAAATAAAGAACCGTCAGAAGTCCGGAGCATCCGGCCCGAGGGCGCGCAGGAAGTCCTCCGGAAGCGGGGATTCCAGCACAATCCGCTCCCCGGTGAACGGCTGGCGGCAGACGAGTCTCCGCGCATGAAGCGCGGCTCTCCGGATCACTTCCGAGGCCGTCCCGTAAATCGGGTCACCAACCAGAGGATGTCCGATGTGCGCCATATGGACGCGGATCTGATGCGTGCGTCCCGTCTCGATCCGGACAGACAGAAGCGCCCGGTCCTCCATCTGTCTCAGTACACGGTAATGCGTAAGGGCGTGATCCCCGTCTTCACGCACAACACGTCTGATCTTTTCTTCATATTCCCGGCTGATCGGCGCTTCAACGGTTCCTTCTTCCCCGGGGAAGGTGCCTGATGCCAGCGCCAGATAGGTTTTTTCCGAAAGTCCGCAGGCTGCCTGTTCCGTCAGATGCGCACATGCAGTACGGTTTTTGCCGAACAGGAGCACCCCGCTCGTGTCCTTGTCCAGCCGGCCGACCGTGCGGACTTCATGCGGATCTCCTTCGTCGATATAATACTGCGCCACATAGTTCGCGAGCGTATCCGCGAAATGCCCGTGAGACGGGTGGACCACCACGCCCGCCGGCTTGTCGACGGCAAGCATATCCTCATCTTCATAAAGGACGGCAAGCGGACCGGGGACCGGTACAATCTTTCCCGGCAGTTCATTGGCAAGAACCACCCGCAGTTCGTCGCCTTCCGCAAGCCTCCTGTTCACCATTACCTGAACTCCGTTCACGGTGATGCCGTTTTCCGTCCTGTACTTCGCCCTCGCAATATCATGTGCCACGAGCCTGAACTCCCTGCGGATCACGTCTCCGGCCGTCCTGCCCGCATCATTCGCCCCGGCCGTATATGTCAGAATTCTGGCCATCCTTCTCTCCTGTTATCTCCCTGTCATTCCCGTTCCCTCTGACTGCCTGCAGTTTTTCATTATAACACTTTAACCGCAGAAAAATCACTCTCTCCGGCTGTTGTTCAAGATTGATGCAAGGGACGGCTTCTGCTATAATGGGTCAGAAAACAGCCCCGGGGACGTCTGTATTCCGGGGGGAAAGGAATAACCGGATCACCGTCATCCGGCCGCACAAAATCGTGGAACATATGCAGGAGAAAATCAGACAGATTACGGAAAGTCTGCTTGCAGATTACAAAAAAGGCCGCTATATCGACAGACCTGACACATTTCAGCAGCCGGATAAGGAAGCCGTCGAGGATATTCTTGAAAAGGTACAGAGACTGATCTACCCCGGTTTCTTTAAGGCGCAGACATACCGGTATTACACCCGCGAAAACAGCACGAGCACTCTGGTTGAAGATATCCTTTTCAACCTGACAAAGCAGATCGCGCTCACATTTCCTTATATAAAGGAGTATGTAAATGCGCCGTACGAGACGGTGGAAGAAAAAGCACAGGAAACGGCGCTCGACTTTCTCTCCCGCCTGCCGAAGATACGGGAATATATTGAGACGGATCTTCAGGCGGAGTTTGACGGAGACCCGGCGGCCGAGAACAAGGATGAAATTATTTTCTCCTACCCGGGACTTTATGCCATCATGGTCTACCGCATCGCCCATGAGCTGGTCCTTCTGAAAGTGCCGATGATTCCCCGCATGATGACCGAATCCGCCCACTCCCTGACCGGGATCGACATCAACCCCGGCGCCACGATCGGGAAGTACTTTTTCATCGACCACGGCACCGGCATCGTCATCGGTGAGACGACTGAAATCGGCGAAAATGTCAAAATCTATCAGGGGGTCACGCTCGGCGCGCTCTCAACGAAAAAGGGACAGCTCCTGCACGGCGTAAAGCGGCACCCGACGCTCGAGGACAATGTCACGATCTACTCCGGCGCGTCGATCCTGGGAGGAGAGACAGTCATCGGCAGAGGCGCCGTCATCGGAGCCAATGCTTTCATCACATCCTCCGTCCCTGCCGGAGCAAAAATTTCGATCAGAAACCAGGAATATACCGTCCGCTTTGACGGGGAACCCACCGTGGAAAGCCGCGAATTCGAACAGAAGAAAAACTGGTTCTGAAAACAGATAAAACAGGAGTAAGCTCATGATCAGAAAATACCTGACACTCATTCTCTGCGCCCTTTTTATGCTGACCGTGCCCGTTTCCGCAGAAGAGAATACAGCCGGGGGCGCAGAACAGACCGAAGCACAGGAAGAAGTGCTGCGAATCGGTGTCTCCATGTGGAAAACGACAGATCCGGCCGGCGCTGTCTGCAAGAGAATCCTCGATGATACGGCCAGAAGCCTCGGTGTCAAAATCATTTACGGCGAACACGGCCGCAATTCGCTGAAAGCCGCCCAGACAGCCGGTCTGCTCTGCGATGCGGGCTGCAGCGCCATCGTCTACTGCAGCGTCACCGATGACGATCTGGAAACTGCACTCGCAGCATGCGAAGAGCGCGGGGTCGGCTTCGTCGAGACCTACCGCACACTCTCTTCGTCAGCATCTCCCGAACTGTGGCAGAAAGCCGCGCAGTCGGATATTTTCGCCGGAAATGTCGTCGCCGGAACCCCGCCGGTTCCCTCCCTGCAGGGCCAGACGGAACAGACGGAACCCGCACCTCTCTTTTATGCTTTTCTGCTGGCGTACGCACAGACACAGGGCCGGCAGGATAAAACGCCGGATACATTTCCGTTTATCGAGACGGCTGCAGCCGTCTCACCGGGACAGTTTTCGGATCAGGACATCGCGGAACTGGCCGCGTTGAATCCCTCAGAGCTCGCAGAGAGAGCAGCTGCCGGGTAAATGAAACAGTGCATATAATCAAAAAAGGAGCGGGACCCGTCAGGATTCCGCTCCTCCTCTTTTATACGGTTGTTTCCATCGCGATCTCATGAGCGCCTTCACCCGGTTCCGCAATATAGAACTCCGCGTCGAGACCGTATGCTTCTTTGTATTTCTTTGAAAGTACTTCCATAAACGTTTTTATCGCGTCATTTTTCACGATGCTGACCGTGCATCCTCCGAAACCGCCTCCCGTAATGCGGCTTCCGATTACGCCGGGGATCTTCCGGGCTTCATGAACCAGGAAATCGACTTCCGGGCAGGAAACTTCATAATCGTTCTCAAGCGAATCATGAGAAGCGTTCATCAGTTCCCCGAACTTTTCGATATTTCCCTCTTTCAGTGCGCTGTAGGCATCAAGAGTCCGCGCATTCTCTGTCACGGCATGGCGCGCACGGCGTACAAGGATGTTATCGCTTAGTACATCTTTTACCTGTTCAAACGCTCCCGGCGTCAGTTCTCCAAGCGTTTTGATCGGCTTTTTCCTGCTGATTTCCTCGACGGCTTTTTCACATTCCGCCCTTCTCGTGTTGTACTCGGAGGACGCAAGCTGATGCTTGACCTCGCTGTTGGTGATCACGATTTTCGCATCCTTAAGCACAAGCGGTGCCGTCTCGTACTTCAGCGTATTCGTGTCCAGATAAATCGCATGGTCTTTCTGCCCCATGGCTGAAGCAAACTGGTCCATGATGCCGCAGTTCATGCCGACAAACTGGTTCTCCGCCTTCTGTCCGAGCAGCGCGAGATCAGCCTGCGAAACGTCTTCTAAACCGAAGAGATTCTTCAGGATAAGGCCTGTCAGCACTTCAAGAGATGCGGACGAAGAGAGACCCGATCCGGCGGGAATATTGCCGAAGTACAGGATATCGACGCCCGACGGGAGCTTTCTGCCGGTCTCTTCGAATGCCCAGATAACGCCTTTCGGATAATTGGTCCATCCGGCATCCTCATGAAAGACGAGGTCATCCAGGGAGCTCTCAAAAACTTCGCCGTCCCTGATATTGAGTGACGCGAGACGGATCTTTCCGTCGTCTCTTTTCTTTGCGAACGCATAGGTGCCGAAACTCAGTGCGCACGGAAAAACATGTCCGCCGTTATAATCCGTATGCTCTCCGATCATATTCACTCTGCCGGGAGCAAAAAAGACCCTGTAATCTCCCCCGAATTCATCCTGCCATACTTCCTTCAGCTTCGCCAGGATTTCTTCCTGTGTCATAAATGCATTGGCAACACTCATCTTCTTCTCCTTTATTTCACACTGCCCGCAAACTGCAGGAAACCTCTGCGGCCGTCTTCCGTATCCTTGAAAACACCGCAATTTTCCAGTACTTCGGAGAAGACCTCTCCGATTTCATCGTGAAGCACACGTGTCAGCGCTTCTTTCGCCGCCTCTTTCCCCATCTTCGATACGGTCGCCGCGACTGTGTCCCGTGCAAACTCAGGATGCCTGACAAGAACCGTCTCCGCTGTCCACTTTGCGTGTGCCGCAAGCTCCGGCACTGCACCGGCATCATTTCCCGAAAGGATCGTCTCAGACAGAAGATCCATTTCCTTCTTCAGTCTCGCGGGAAGCACCGCGAGACCCATCACTTCGATCAGGCCGATATTCTCCTTCTTAATATGATGGAGATGTTCGTGCGGATGGAAAATGCCGAGCGGATACTGCTCCGTCGTCCTGTTGTTTCTGAGAACAAGATCCAGTTCATAAAGTTCCCCGCGCCTTCTGGCAATCGGGGTAATCGTATTATGAGGTTCCTCCCCGCTGAAGGCAAGGATATCGCGCTCCGGATCCGAATATCCTCTCCAGGCGGTCAGGATCCTGTCCGCCAGTTCCACGATCCGCGCGGGATCTCTGCCGTCGAGACGGATAACGGACATGGACCAGTTGACGATTCCTGCCTCCACATCCTCAAATCCCGGGAAGGAAAGCGGCTGCCTTACACCGGCTTTCGCCATGGCAAATGTGTAGCGGCCTCCCTGGAAATGCTCATGAGTAAGGATGGACCCGCCCACGATCGGAAGATCCGCATTTGACCCGATCGTATAATGGGGGAATCTCTCCACGAACTGCAGCAGTCTCACAAAGGTGCTGCGGCTTATCTTCATCGGTATATGTTCGCCGGAAAGCACGATGCAGTGCTCATTATAATAGACATACGGAGAATACTGCATGAACCAGGATTCTTCATTGAGCGTAAGGGGGATCAGGCGGATCGTCTGCCGGGCAGGATGATCCATGCGGCCTGCGTAGCCTTCATTCTCCGGGCAGAGGAGGCACTTCGGATAGGCATTCTGTTTTTTCGTCAGCGCCGCGGCAATCGCTTTCGGGTCCTTCTCCGGTTTGGAGAGGTTGATCGTGATGTCGAGATCGCCGTACTTCGTGGGGGCATCCCACTTGACATCCTTCGCGATCCGGTACGTCCTTATATAGTCACTGTCGCGCGAAAGCTTATAGAAATAATCCGTCGCCTTTTCCGGGCTCTTCTCACACAGGGCATCAAATGTCCTGATCACTTCACCGGGTCTCGGCGTCACGCATCCCATAAGACGGGTGTCAAAAAGATCCCTGCTCGTGATCCCGTCTTCAATCACGCCTCTGCGGACTGCGTCATCCAGAAGGACCTTCAGTATCTCTTCCAGAGGATACTCCTGTCCGCCGAAGGCGGAAAAAGAACCGTCCGGTTCGAGCTTCATTACATCCAGAAGCCCGTTTGCAGCCCAGCGCACATCACATTCCTCGATCAGGCCTTTCTTCAGGCTGTACGCGATCAGTGCTTTTACTGCTTCGTATACATTCATTATAATACCTCCGTTAAGCTGATCTCTCTGCTGTATTCTATTATGCGTCAAGCTGTATCTGTCAGGACATGGAGATTCGACACTTTACTATGGAAGAATGTACTATCGTCCTGCAGCCGGCGCATCTTCAGCCGCCTGTCTGAAGAGAAGTAAGCCTGAAGCGCCTGATAAGCTGTGCCATTACCCTGATCACCGCAATCTCTGCCGGAATCATGACCGCCGTCTGTACCGCCCTCGTGGCAAGCACCGCTTTGAAAGGAGATCCGTAGAGAAACGAAATAAAAAATGTATTCAGCAGAAAGCTCAGAAGCAGCTGCCGGATCAGGACTGCCGGAATGATATGCGCAAAATCCTGCTTCCCGTGCAGGAAAAGGCCATAGGTAATACCGCTCAGAAAAGCGGTAACGGTAAACCCGGGAAAAAACGGTCCGGTCGGAAAAAGGAGTGCTCCCAGGATATCGGCGGCAGCACCGACGATCCCGGCTGCCAGCGGACCGTACAGAATGCCGGCGGCAGCAAGCGCGGCAAACCCGAAACCGATGCGGATATTCCAGGCATTCAGCGAACAGAAACGCGTCAGCACGATCTCCATGGCCGCCAACATGGAGCAGCCGGTCAGCGTACCCGTGAGTTCATTTTTTCTGAACATAAAAACACCTCCGTGACACTCGCCACGAAGATGCTTCTTCACGTGGCAGCGGATGCGGATGAGGTACCGCAGCAGCCCGGCCGGTCATCAAACCGGTATCCGGCCGCTTTCGTCTGCAGGCAACTCCCATCCTGCAGCACTTAACGCACCTGATCCTACTCTGACATGTGTCGCAGTATCAAATTGTTTCTTACCTTACACCCTGTAATGTAACACAGCTGCAGGTATCTGCCAATATCCTTTTCCTCCGTACAATGTGAATATTTCGTGATTCGGGAATGTTCCGGCGTTCTTACCGCGGAAAGCTGTAGACATCAAACCGGACCGCCTTTCCGCCGAGGGACCAGGACGGCTTCCTGCCGTCGAGGTGCGGTCCTTTCAGTGGCCTTTTGACAACGATCCGCCCGGGGCAGGCTTTCACTGCCGCTTCAAACAGCTCCGCTTCATCCGGACACGGGCGCTCGAGCATCTGAAAGAGCTGGAGCTTCTTTCCCACAAGCCCCGATTTCCTCCGCTCCGGAAACATGGGATCCAGATACACAACATCCGGAGGTGTCTCCAGTTCCGACAGGCCTCTCAGACTGTCTCCCTCACGGAAATGCATGCGTTCCGCCGCGTCCCTGAGCCCGTCCGAAAGAGCCGCCTTCCTCAGCGCATCGCGCAGAAGCTCTGCAATCAGCGGATCCCGCTCAAAGAGCAGCACCTCACAGCCCGCTGCCGCAAGAAGAAGCGCATCCTCACCGAGACCTGCTGTCGCGTCGACGGCTGTGATCGTTTTTCCGCCATTCCCTTTGCCGAGCCCGGCAGCCCGCACCAGCAGTTCTCCTCTGAGCGCGTGCGGCTTCAGGCGCCGCGCCATGCCGGTCAGGTCAGCCCTGAGCCGCAGAGATCCGCTTATAAGAGTGAGCCCCTCCCGGTCAATCAGAAGGACAGGCTCTCCGTCCGGAACAGCCTGTCCTGCCTGAATCACAGGGATACAGAACTTTTCACTGAGGCGCCTGACAAGGAACGGATCTGCACCTTCCTCTGCTGCCAGTTTCATCATTATTCCCGCCTTCCCTGTGTCTTTATGAAAAGGTTTTATTACATCGTCGTATATCCGCCGTCAACCGGAAGAATGACGCCATTGACATAGGAGCTTTCTTTGGACGCGAAGAAGATTGCTGCAGTATCCAGTTCGCCTTCCTTACCATAGCGTGCCATCGGGATCATCGTACGGGCGTAATTCTGGAAGAATTCAGAATCCAGCGTCTCTTTTGTGAGCGGCGTCTCGAAATAGCCCGGGCAGATCGAATTGACGGTGATTCCCTTGTCGCCCCACTCCGCCGCCAGTGCACGGGTCAGGTTGACAACGCCGCCTTTTGCCGCGTGATAAGGAGCCGCGGGAGCGATCTTATTGCCGACAAGACCGTACATGGAAGCGATGTTGATAATACGGCCGTAACCCTGCTTCAGCATAGCTGCATTGACGACAGCCCTTGCCATCTTGAACGTACCGAACAGGTCGATCTGAAGTTCGTTATTGAACTGCTGGTCCGTGATCTGCTCAGCCGGAGCGACGGCACCGGTGCCGGCATTATTAATCAGGATATCGATGCGTCCGAAATGATCCATTACCTCTTTTATCGCCGCTTCAACCCGGTCTGTATCCGTGATGTCGCATGCGACGCCGATCGCATCCACTCCGTATGTCTTTTTAATTTCTGCTGCATTCTGATCAACCAGCTCTTTGCGCCTTGCAAGGCAGACGATATTGGCCCCCTGTGAAGCCAGCGCATTTGCCATCTGGACACCAAGCCCTGTAGAAGCGCCTGTCACAACCGCCACCTGTCCGCTGAGATCAAAATAGTTTTTCGTCATCTTGTCTTTCTCCTTTCATACGGGTTACCAAGTATCAATTTCTGCCGTCATTATAATATGCATCCGCTCCCGGTAACAAGATCACTGTGAACAGAAAGATTAAAAGTTAAACTAAAAAGCAAAAGAAAAGGACAAAAAGAAAAACCTGCGGGCCACATACCTCACAGCATATGGCCCGCAGGCGTTCTTATTTCAAATCATACCTTTTGGGAGCGGATTATTTAAGTCCCCACTTCTTAAGCTTCTCTTCTCTGTCCTTTTCCCATTCTGCCCAGTAGCCGAAGTTTGCTTCGTCGCACATTTCTTCCTTCGTCGGTGCGTAGGGCTCAAGCCACATATGGAAGTGTCTCATCGGAAGGCCCTTGCCGAATGTAAGCTTCATGTTCGGGATCTGGTCGCGGTCATGGAACAGGGCGATCAGTGCCTTGGCTACATATTCGATGTGCTGCTTGCTGAACTGGCTTCTGTTGATGGCCAGACGGACAACGTTGCACACCTCAGCCTGCTGTTCCGGTGTCTTCTCATCATATTCCATGGAGCAGTCACCCAGCTCTGAGCAGCGGATGCCGTAGCGCTTGATCATCTCAAGGGACAGGCCCATGCCGCAGAAGCTCTCGTGGCCTCTCTTGTAGCCGAAGAACTTGTCGACATCGATGTAGATTGCGTGGCCGCCTGCCGGCTGGACAACCGGAACACCGCCTGCCGTGCAGAGATCAGCGAGATACTGGCACTGCTGTACGCGCTCGTTCTGATATTCGAATCTCTCCTCTTCATACAGGCCCTGTGTCAGTGCCATGATGTCATGGCCGGACATTCCGCCGTAGGAGTCATTGCCGTATGCGGAAATCTGGCGGGACTTCAGCAGATGGCCGATATCCATCTTTACGCTGCCGTCTTCGTTGAAATCAGAGAATTTCTTCCAGAAGAGACCCTGATCCCTGAATGCCAGGAGGCCGCCCATGTTGGAATGGCCGTTCTTCTTAAGAGAAGCGGACATCACGTCGAAGTAAGAGAACATCTCTTTGGAGATCTCGGCGATGGACTTGTCAGCATAGCCTTCTTCATTCATCTTGATGAAGTAAGCGTTTTCTGCCCATCTTGCGCAGTCAGCCACGTACGGGATTCCGTACTTGTGAGCCAGCTCGGATGTCTCGCGGATGCTCTTCATGGAAACAGCCTGGCCGCAGACGGAGTTGTTCGTGATCGTTGTGTAGATAAGCGGAACGCTGTCAACACCGACCTGGTCAATCAGATCCTGCAGCTTCTGGATATCCATGTCGCCCTTGAACGGATTTGTGTCATACTTGCCGCTCTCCGGAACCTGGAACAGAACCTCTTTGTGGAAGAAGTTGCGCGGAATGCTGCCCATCTGCTTGATGTTTCCTTCAGTTGTATCGAAATGAGCGTTGGACGGGATGATGAAGGTCTTGCCCGGCCATTTGCGTGCGAAGATCGGCTTCAGGACATCGTACAGAAGCGTCTCTGCGCAGCGTCCCTGCGGGACGATGAACGTGTTCGGGCGGGACAGCTGGAACTTGCCGCCGTTGAAGAAGCCGCCTTCATGATCCACAAGATAGAGCTCATCCATCATGCGGCGGGTATCGTTCTTGTCAACGCCTTCCTTCAGGAGGTTGATCGCGCACTTCTGGTCATCGCCGCGCTCAAAAACATCGCGGAAGGCATCCAGGAGGACATAATAACCTTTGTTGCGTCCGTAGGATTCATCAGCCAGGAACATCGCGGACCACTGTGTATCAGTCATGGATGTTGTGCCGGAATCAGAAAGCGTATCCACATAAAGCATGCCTGCCGGGAATGCGAATTCGTTCCACATCGTCTTCTCAAGGGTTTCTTCTCTTTCCTCGACTGTGACGACCGGAGTCTCACGAACGACATGGGTCCATGACATCGGCGGCTCAACGTCTAACGGGAAAGTCTTTCTGATTTCGCTCATTGCAGTTTCCTCCTGATTATTATATTGATCGTTTGAAATGATACTTAAGATACTTAGAGAAAGGATTTAATAAATTTTTTATCACCCAAGAAAAATATTATCAGAGCTGCCCGTTAAATGCAACAACTTTTTTATCATCATAAGAATTTTGTTATTATTCAACAGAATCCGTTCCCCTGTTTTGTGCACTTTGAAATCGCTCATCCGATCACGGAGCGCATAAGCTTTATTCCGGGCGCCAGGACCTCTGCATAATGCATCAGGCGCACCTGGACGTCTTCGATTTCCTCCCGTGTCACGCCCGGAACACCGAAGAAAAGAAATGCGATATGACTGCTGTCCGGATGCAGGCAGGTCCGGAAATCAGCCCCTGCAACGAGGCTCAGGATAATATCTTCCTCATCTCTTCCGGTGACATCTCCGGGATAGCAGTGGGCGGTTTCCCCGCGGATACCCGGGAAGTCAATCTTCTCATCCGGGCAGAACAGTTCCACTTCTCCCTTCATGCGGTCAATATCATGCGTTCCGAGGAGCATGCGCGTCCGGAGCTCCGTGAGAAACGTCACTTCATTGATCGGGTTGCCTTCGGGAAACGGCCTTCCCTTCAGCAGCAGGGATTCCAGCTGCTGGCGCACCGGATATGTTTTTTTATACTTTTTAAAATACCGGTTATAAGGATGATCTCCGAAGACAGCCGCGCGGTCATAGTCCTTCATCTCCTCCCGGAGTGCCGCAAGTTCACGGTCTTTAAGTATTTCAAAGCTCTTAAGGTCCCAGCTCTCCCTCTCCGGAAAGACCGCATCCACGAACCCGAAATAAACCCCTTTTTCATCAAACGACGGATGTGTTTTCACCTTCACTGTTTTACCCTCCATCAATTATTCCGGTGTTTCCCTGTCAGCCCGGAAGCTTCATGAGCCGGTACACGGTCGGCACCGATATGCCCAGCAGTTCCGCTGTCGTTTTAACAGAATCCTTCATAAAAAAGACTTCCATCTGTTCAAGTCTGTGAATGATCTGTATTCTTTCTTCATTTGTCATGCGATCAACGGGAATCCCGTAGGCCTCGATCTCCTCCCGGATCCGCTGCTGCATATAATTGCTGAACCGCATGCCGGAGCCTTCATTGAAAGTTCCCGGGGCCTTCAGCCTCGTCTCCTGCCGGGCGGGATCATATCCCAGATATTGATTCAGCGCATCCCTGACCGTATACATAAGGTCAACCTGCATGGCAATCATGAAGATGCCGGCCAGACGCTCGCGGCTGTCACGTATGGCAAACACGCTGAGGCGCACACGGCCTTCCGCGGTACTGGCTTCCGTATCGACATGCGTAATGCCCG
>CACZTA010000140.1 GCA_902783935.1 uncultured Lachnospiraceae bacterium
ATGCCGGAAGGGGCAGCCGCACATTTGCCCGGCAGCGGAGCCGCGGCGGTTTCAGCTGCACCGGTGATGCAGACCTGGAAAAGGAAAAAACGCAAAAAGAATAAAAAAACCTCTTCTGAAGCATCTGCAGCATCTGCGGCAACGGCGGCGGGGACTGATCTGTCCGGGAAGACCGGGGAAACAGACGTGACTGTCGAGGAGGACGGTGCCTATACGTCGAAGGAAGAAGTGGCGCTCTACATCCATACATACGGAGAACTCCCGGGGAATTATATTACCAAGAGGGAAGCGGAAGATCTCGGCTGGTCTTCGAGCGCGGGAAATCTGGATATCGTGGCTCCGGGGAAAAGTATCGGCGGAAACCGCTTCGGAAATTACGAGGGGAAGCTCCCGGAAAAGAAGGGCCGGCAGTATTACGAGTGCGACATTGATTATGACGGCGGCCGCAGAAATGCAAAGCGGATCATTTTCTCAAATGACGGCCTGATTTTCTACACGGAAGATCATTATAATACCTTTGAACAGCTTTACTGATGGGAGAGGAGGCAGCACGGATATGCGTAAGATTATTCTTGATTTCGGCGCGACTTCAACACCTGAGGAAGTACAGCAGTATCTGGCCATGAAGTTTGATTTTCCGGATTATTACGGCATGAACCTCGATGCGCTCTATGATGAACTGACATCAACGGATATTGATACCTGCGCAGGCTTTTTTCTCCCGGAAACCAGACGGACGATTGACGGCTATCTCCGGAGAGTGGGAAGGGTCATG
Source organism: uncultured Lachnospiraceae bacterium (assembly GCA_902783935.1). GTDB lineage: Bacteria > Bacillota > Clostridia > Lachnospirales > Lachnospiraceae > Chordicoccus. Next base: position 776 of record CACZTA010000140.1, read on the forward strand.
CTGGATGCGGAAGAAGAAAATCCGCATTTTGCCGTCATTTTCGGGGAACTGGAAGAGAATTTCTCCTGAAGGGGCGGTTTACAGGACATAAGTAAGGGGCGGCTTTTTGCCGCCCTTACTTATGTCCGTTCATACCGTAATCAGATCAGTTCGCGGTTTTTCGTGACCATTTCCGCTATGATTTTCCGGAAATGCTCATCGATGTTCTTCTGCTCTTCGCGCGTCAGTGACCCGTAAGGAACCGGCTTTCCGTATTCAATGATAATATGGGCCGGTTTGACCCTCGGGAACTGCGCCTCAAAGATGGAGGCCGTGTTATTGAATGACACGGGGACAATACTGCAGCCTGTCCGCTGCGCCATCTTGAAGCTGCCGCGGTGGAATTCGTTCAGAGCCGTCTCATCGCCTGATTTATTTCTCGTCCCCTCCGGAAAAATAAATACCGAGATGCCCTGCTTAATGTATTCAATCGCCTGCTTGATGGTCTCAAGTCCCTTCTTCAGATCATTCCTGTCGAGGAACAGGCAGAGAAGGAAGCGCATATTCCAGGACAGGAGGGGAATATGGGCCAGATTATCCTTTGCGATGTAACCGCAGCGGTTTTTCATGTGGCAGTAGCTCGTGACGATGTCGAACAGGCTCTGATGGTTGCCGACGAAGAGCACGGCTTCGTCTTCGGGAATGTTTTCCCGTCCTAATACCGTGATTTTTGTGCCGCATATGAAGAGAATGATCCTGAAAGCACCCTGGACGACACGCAGCATGAACATCTCGGCGGTGACGGGGCTGAATTTCCGGACCAGCGTCATAATGAGCAGGAGCGGTATGGAGATAATACAGTAGATAACGACAAAGATAACAGCAATCAATGCCCGGATCATGATTTTTCCTCCTTCCGGCACGGGTGTCTGCTGATGCAGTCATAAGAATGCGAATCTATTATCGCACAATGATGAAAAATACGCAAACCTGCCTTCATCAAGATGGTTGCATGAAGAGATGTTTATGAATATAATGTTATAATGTATTGTATACAAAGTCAGCCGGGAGGTTTTCCCCGCCTCTCCGCCGTAACCGGAGGCAGCACCATGTATCTGCGGGCAAATGCAAAAATCAATCTGTCGCTGGACGTTCTCAGGAAAAGAGACGACGGTTATCACGATGTCCGCATGATCATGCAGATGGTCGGGATGTATGACAGACTGAACCTGACGCCTGTCACCGGACTGCCGGGCATCCATCTGACGACGAACCTGTCTTATATTCCCGTCAATGAGAACAATCTGGTTGTGAAAGCCGCCAAAATGCTGATGGACGAATTCGGCGTGACAGACGGACTTGAGATCCGGCTGGACAAATTTATTCCTGTCGCGGCAGGCCTTGCGGGAGGCAGTTCCGATGCGGCGCAGACGTTCCTCGGCGTAAACCGGCTGTTCGGGCTCGGACTCACGAAAGAGGAACTGATGCAGAGAGGTGCGCGGATCGGTGCGGATGTGCCGTACTGTATCCTGGGGGGAACCGCTCTTTCCGAAGGTGTCGGCGACATTCTGACGCCGCTTCCGCCGATGCCGGACGCCTGCATTCTCCTGTGCAAACCGAATATAAACGTTTCAACAAAAGAAATCTACACGGAACTCCGCGCGGCGGAGCTGGCATTTCATCCTGACGTGGATGCACAGATCAGGGCGCTTAAAGAGGGCGATCTGCGCGCGATGACAGCTCCGGGCGTCATGTATAACGTACTGGAAACTGTGACGGGCATAAAGCATCCTGTGATCAACAGGATTGAAACGGCGATGACGGAAGCGGGGGCGCTTGCGTCGATTATGAGCGGAAGCGGACCTACGGTATTTGGAATCTTTGATGATACAGATAAAGCCGAAGCCTGCAGGGTGATGCTGAAGAAAACGAGACCTTCTGCGCGCACATTCCTGACATGGCCGGCAGACACGAGAAAGGGCAGACATCATTATGAGAGAAAGTGACAGTGCGTTAAATCCGGAAGAATATATGCCGCTCCGCGAGGTTGTTTTCCTGACACTCAGAAGCCAGATCCTGAGAGGGGAACTGAAACCCGGTGAGCGGCTCATGGAAATCAGTCTGGCAAACCGTCTGGGCGTATCCCGCACACCGATCCGCGAAGCGATCCGCAAACTTGAGCATGAAGGACTTGTCGTCATGATTCCGAGACGCGGTGCCCATGTCGCCGAGATCACCCAGCAGGAACTGAAGGATGTCCTGGAGATCAGGAAAAGCCTTGAAATACTGGCTGTCACGAAAATATGCCGCTGCATCACTGACCGGGAGATCGGGGAACTGGAAAAGGCCGAGGAGATATTTGCCCGCCAGGTGATGAAAAAAGATTCGGATCCGGCGGCTCTCGGGGAAGCGGATGAGCAGTTTCACGAGATGATCTACAATGCGACCCATAACCGGAGAATGATCCAGATCCTCAATAATCTGCGTGAACAGATGTACCGCTTCAGGATGGAATACCTGAAGGATAAGGAAGTCCGCATGAAGATTGTCGAGGAACATGAAGCCATCCTGAATGCGATCAGGAGAAGAGATGAACAGGAAGCCGTCAGGCTGGAGCAGGAACATATCGATAATCAGTACAGAAGCATTATGAAGTCACTGGAAGAGCGGTGCGCAGGAAGGACGGGATATGAGCAGTCTGAATGAAGCGCCGATCGGCGTATTTGACTCAGGTCTCGGCGGGCTCACTGTTGCCCGGGAGATTATGAGAAACCTGCCCCGGGAAAAAATCGTCTACTTCGGCGATACTGCGAGAGTTCCCTACGGCAGCAAATCCCGCCAGACGGTGGAGAGGTATTCCCGCCAGATCGTCCGTTTCCTGAAGACGCAGGAAATAAAGGCGATTGTCATTGCCTGCAATACGGCGACAGCATTTGCCATCGATGCGGTCCGGGAAGAGGCGGATCTCCCGGTGATCGGCGTCATCGAACCGGGGGCGCGGGTCGCCTGCGCCGAGACCGGAAACGGCAGGATCGGCGTCATCGCGACGAGGGCCACCGTGGGATCTGGGGCCTATACGGAAGCGCTCCGTTCCCTGCGCCCGGATGTGCGTGTGATTGAGAAGGCGTGTCCCCTGCTCGTGCCGCTGGTGGAGGAGGGCCTCCTGCATGATCCCGTGACGGATGAGATCATCATGAGGTATCTGGATGAAGTCCTGGAGAACGGCGTCGATACGCTGATTCTCGGCTGTACCCATTACCCGCTGCTCCGCAGTGCCATCCGCAAACTGGTCGGCGATTCGATCCGCCTTGTGAATCCGGCCTATGAGACCGCCAGAAGCCTGGCGGAACTGCTGGAAGAAAAGCAGCTTGAATGTACGGTGCCGCGCAGTGCGGATGATCCTTCCCCGTACCGCTTTTTCGTCAGCGACCAGGCGGAGCGCTTTGCTGAATTTGCCAACATGATCCTGCCGATCGATGTCAGTATGGCGCGGCTCGTGCGGATCGAGGATTACTGAGATGCGGAATCCGGAAGGAACGTCCCGCATTACGGTGACAGGGCGACAGTCTGATCCCGGCGCACCGGAGAGGAGCGGACAGGAGATCACGGTCACAGCTGATGCCCGCTGCAGGTATGTGGGAGACCGTTTCCATATCGTCTACACGGACGGGGGGATCCGGACGCACATTATTATCGGAGACGGCCGGATGGAGATCCGCCGGAGCGGCGGAATCCGTTCGGAGATGGTCATTGAACCGGGGCAGACGCATCCGATGACTTACAGGACAGCGGAAGGGTCACTCTCTTTTGACGTCGCAGCAGATACACTTACCTCTCATCAGGAAGGCGATGTATTTCTGGCGAAAGCCTCGTACAGGCTTCTGTCAGGTGATACGGTTCTCTCCCGGAATGAAACGGACATACAGATAAAAGGACCTGGAGGAAAGCAGCATGCCGGAACGCGGATCCTATAAAAACTCAAGAACGGCGAAGCGCAAGCGCCGCAGGAGACAGCTGCAGATCATTTATACCTGCATAGCCTTCCTCATTGTCCTGACGGCGGTGCTGATCGCGGGCCTGTTTACGACGACGAAGAAAAAGAACGACAGGGCCAAGGCGGCTAAGGCGGCTGAAATCGCAGCGGAAGAGGAGGCGATTGCCGCAAAGCGTGAGAAGATCGCGGAAGCTGAAAAGATTGCGTCAGCCTACGATTATGACGGAGCCATCTCCCTGCTCCAGCAGCAGGAGAATTATGACACGGACACGGAACTGATTAATGCAATCGCCAAATTCACGGCGGCGAAATCAGCGCTTGAGGCGAAGAATGTCCTGGAAGTGCCGCATATCTTCTATCACTCACTGATAGTGGATACCGACCGGGCATTTGATACATCAAAGTTCGGGGAGGAGACGGTCGCGGGCGTCAATGCCTGGATGACCACGATCGAAGAATTTGACGCCATCACCGAGGAGATGTATAACCGGGGCTGGATCCTGATCAGGATGCGGGACCTGGTCAATGAATACACAGGTGATGACGGGCTCGTCCATTTTAAGCAGAACAAATCGCTGCTGCTTCCCCAGGACAAGCATCCGTTCGTCCTGTCCATCGATGACTGGAGCTACTATCATTCTTATAAAGGGCAGGGCTTCGGCGACAAAGCCGTGCTCGATGAAAACGGTGAAGTGAAGGTCCAGTATACGGACGCTTCCGGAAAAGTTTCCGTCGGAGATTACGACGTCGTTCCCCGGATGAATTCTTTTATAAAAGAACACCCGGATTTTTCCTACGGCGGCGCCAGAGGACTGATTGCGATGACCGGTTATAACGGTGTGTTCGGATACAGGACGGATGTAGCGTACAAAACAGGGGAGCGCCTCGATCAGGACCAGGCGGAATGGCTGGCGGAGCACCCGGACTTCAACTGGGATACCGAGGTGGCGGAGGCAAAGAAAATCGCCGATGCCTGTAAAGCGGCCGGATGGGAATTTGCCTGCCATACCTGGGGCCATCTGAGCGTCACGGACAAATCCGTGGAGACGCTGTCCACCGATCAGGACAAGTGGCAGAATACGGTTGCAAACATAACGGGCAAGACGGATACCATTATTTTTGCCCACGGCAATGATATCGGCAACTGGAAACCTTACAGCTATGAAGAAAATGACGTCTTCCGCTATTTCAAAGGGATGGGCTATAATTACTACGCAAATGTTGACGCGTCTGCGGAATACTGGGTCCAGGTAAATGACCTGTCCTGCAGAATGGGCCGCATCGACTGCGACGGCCTGCAGATGTGGAGGGCAATCTCCGGAGCAGCCAAAAAGAATGTCTTTGAACAGCTGTTTGATGTCAATGCCGTGTTTGACAAGCGGCGCCCGACACCTGTTTCCGCTACAGGAAAGTCATGATCCGGAAGAGCGGCCTACTTGCCACGGGCTGTTTTTCATGATAGACTTTGTTTCGGATGTAAAAGAAACACGTAAACGGAGGAAAAAAAAGTGCAGGTCTGGCATGTATTACTGATCATTCTGATTATTCTCATAATTGCACTGGTAGTGCTTTATTTCGTCGGGCGGCGCCTGCAGAAAAAGCAGGATGCCTCGAGAGAACAGATCGAAGCCGCCAAGCAGCAGATGACGCTTCTCATCATTGATAAGAAACGGATGAAGGTCAAGGAATCGGGGCTTCCCCAGATGGTGATCGACCAGGTCCCGAAGCTCATGCGCAACAGCAAGCTTCCGATTGTCAAGGCCAAGGTCGGACCCAAAATCATGATCATGATCGCTGATGAAAAGATCTACGACATCATCCCGGTTAAGAAGGAAGTCCGCGCGACAGTATCCGGTATTTATATTCTGGATGTCAAGCCGCTCCGCGGCAAGCTGGAGGAACCGCCCAAAAAGAAGACCATGCGGCAGCGTGTTCTGGGATGGAGGGACAAAGCGGACAAGGAACTTCAGAATTCAAACAGCTCATCGAAAAAGAGCAGGAAAAAATAATCATGTCATAAAGAAACAGCCAGGCAGGAGACGGATCTCCTGCCTGATTTGTTTTATGAGGAGTTATTGACATAGAGAAGGAAGTAAACTAAAATAACTTCCAGTATTAGAACACAATAACTCCCGTTAATAAAAAAGAACAGACAGTTGGAAGGACTATTCTATGCGGCTGAGTGAACTGAAGACCGGTCAGACCGGCCTTATTACAGAGGTCGGGGGCAGGGGTGCCCTTCGACAGCATTTTCTGGATATGGGTGTGATTCCCGGCACCCGGATCAAAGTGATCAAACCTGCCCCGCTCGGCGATCCGGTCGAATACAGGCTTCACGGCTATGAGCTGACCCTTCGCCTGGCGGATGCAGCCAATATCCTCGTCGAGATGGCGGAAGAACCGGCGGAAGAACCGGTTGTCACGGAAAAGCCGAAGATCGAACATCCCGGCCTCGGTGAAGAAGGCCGCTTCCATCCGAAAGGCAGCGGGGATCCGCTGCCGGACGGAACGCTGCTGACGTTCGGGCTTGTCGGCAACCAGAATTCCGGAAAAACGACACTGTTCAACCAGCTGACGGGTTCCAACCAGCATGTGGGAAATTTCCCGGGCGTCACGGTTGACCGCAAGGAAGGGGCGATCAAAGGCCATCCGGATACGGTTGTGACAGATCTCCCGGGGATCTATTCGATGTCTCCGTACAGCAGTGAGGAGATTGTCTCGCGGAATTATGTCATTAAAGACAAGCCAAAAGGCATTATCAACATCGTGGATGCGACGAATATCGAGCGGAACCTGTATCTTTCCATGCAGCTGCTCGAGATGAATGTGCCTATGGTCATCGCGCTGAACATGATGGACGAGCTGCGCGGAAACGGCGGGAGCATCGACATTAACCGGATGGAGAATGAGCTGGGTGTTCCGGTGGTGCCGATTTCGGCGCTTAAAAATGACGGTGTCGGCGAACTTGTAGAGCACGCGGTCCATGTGGCAAAATATCAGGAGCGGCCTCAGCGCCAGGATTTCTGCGATGATCACGACCACGGGGGAGCCGTACACCGGGCGCTGCATGCGGTCATCCATCTGATCGAGGATCATGCGGAGAGGACAGGGCTGCCCGTCCGCTTTGCCGCCTCCAAAGTGATCGAGGGCGATCAGCTGGTTCTCAAACAGCTGGAACTGGATGAGAACGAGAAAGAGATGCTTGAACATATCGTTCTGCAGATGGAAAATGAGCGGGGACTTGACAGGAGTGCCTCGATCGCGGATATGCGGTACAACTTTATCGGGAA
>CACZTA010000141.1 GCA_902783935.1 uncultured Lachnospiraceae bacterium
CAATCAGCTGTCCGAGGATGATGCGGCTGTCAAGAAGGTATGGCTGGATATCTTCAACTCCACCGACAACTTCCTGAATGCTACTTATCTGCCGCAGCTTGAGAATTATGACGGAATCCTGAATCTGGATGTCGAATACGTGAAGGGCGACGGACAGACCGAGGCCAACATCACCGACAGACTGGCAAACCCGGGTGAATATGACGGCTTCGCCATCAATATGTGCAAGACGGATAACGGCGCTGCCTACACAGCAAAGCTTCAGTAAGACGGGCTGAATCGCTCTATTATCTGATCAGAGGACAGGCCATCGGGAAGTTCTCTTCCTGATGGCCTGATTTTTAAGTGCAGGAGAACTTTAAGTGCAGGAGAATCATAATGGCTGACAAGGAAGCAAAGAACGTTTTATCTATTCGCGGGATGTGCAAGTCTTTCGGCCGCAACCGCGTTCTTGACCATATTAATCTGGATGTAAAGCCGGGTTCCATCATGGGGCTTATGGGCGAGAACGGCGCCGGCAAGTCAACTATGATGAAATGTCTGTTCGGTACCTATCAGAAGGACGAAGGGACAATCTATCTGAACGGGAAGGAAGTCAATTTCTCCGGCCCGAAGGATGCCCTGGAAAATGGCATCGCAATGGTTCACCAGGAACTGAATCAGTGCCTGGAACGAAATGTAATGGATAATCTGTTTCTCGGCCGGTATCCGAAGACCCCCACAGGGGTTGTGGATGAGGCCAGAATGAAAAAAGAGGCTTCCGAGCTGTTTCGCAAGCTGAATATGACGGTCGACCTGACGCTGCCGATGAAGACGATGTCGGTCTCCGCCAGACAGATGGTTGAGATCGCCAAGGCGATTTCCTATAATGCGAAGCTGATCGTGCTGGATGAACCTACCTCCTCCCTGACGGTGAAAGAGGTCGCAAAGCTGTTTGAAATGATGCGCTCTCTGAAATCCCAGGGCATCTCATTGGTTTATATCTCCCACAAGATGGATGAGATATTTGAAATCTGCGACGAGGTATCCGTGCTCCGTGACGGCGACCTGGTCATGACAAAACAGACAAAAGATACGAATATGAACGAGCTGATCGCCGCCATGGTCGGCCGGTCTATCGATAACCGGTTCCCGCCGGTCACCAATACGCCGGGAGCTCCCGTCCTTTCGGTGCATCACCTGTCCACCAAGTATGCGCCGATCCTTAAGGATATCACCTTCGACGTAAGGGAGGGCGAGATCTTCGGGCTTTACGGACTTGTCGGAGCAGGACGTACCGAACTGCTGGAGACAATGTTCGGCGTCCGTACAAGGGCGGCGGGGCGCGTATACTATAAAGGACGCCTGATGAACTTTGCCAACGCAAAGGATGCGATGAATCACGGCTTTGCCATGATTACGGAAGAACGGAAGGCAACCGGTCTGTTTCTGGAAGGCAACCTGGTATTCAATACAACAATTACAAATCTGGCTCATTATAAAACGGGATTTGCTCTCTCCAGGGACAAGATGGTTAAGGCAACTGCTAACGAAATCAACGTGATGCATGTCAAGTGCATGGGACCGTCAGATGCCATCACCTCACTGTCCGGAGGCAACCAGCAGAAAGTCGTCTTTGGCAAATGGCTTGAACGCGATCCGTCTGTTTTTATGATGGACGAGCCCACCAGGGGAATCGATGTCGGTGCAAAATATGAGATCTATGAGCTGATCATTAAGATGGCCAAAATGGGCAAGACGATTATCGTGGTATCTTCCGAGATGCCTGAGATCCTTGGAATTACCAACCGGATCGGCGTCATGTCGAACGGCCGGCTGGCCGGAATCGTCAATACCCGGCAAACCAGTCAGGAAGAACTTCTGAGACTTGCCGCAATGTATCTGTGAGGGAGGGGAATGAAAAATGGCTGCTGAAAACGTGAAATATCTTTCTGCGGAGGATGAGCAGAAGCTCCTGGCTCCCATTGAGGAGTATGTGGGGAAAATACAGGAAGAAATTAACGAACTTCGTGTGGATGGCACCGACAAAGTAACCGCCCTGACGAACCAGATCGCGATTGTAAAGGAAAATGCCAACTACACGAAAACTGAAAAAAAAGAAATAATTGCCGGAATCAGGAACGAACTCGCTCAGGCGAAGGCAGTAGAAGAGAAGAACAGAGACAGGATCAAGTCCCTGATCAACGATGCCGAGCAGTACCTGGACGCGCACTACGACAGTGAATACTACAGCAGGGTGGCAGCTGCCTGCACGGCAGACAGGGAAGCTGAAGACAGGCGGTATGAAGCAGAACTGGCCGGTCTGAAAAAAGAGTATGAGAGAGTTTTCTCCGGACTTACCGATAAGGAAGAGATCAAGGATGAGAAATACGTCTATAAAAACCGTGTCTTTGATGCAAACCTGAAGCATGACGCCACGCTCCAGGAGATCAAAAACAGGCAGCATGACGCGTTTATGGAAAAATACCACCTGATCGATCTGCTGCGCCTTTCAAAATTCACTACTAAGGAAAAGTGGAAGAAAGGCTGGGAAAACTACAGGTATACTTTTAATACCAAGCAGTTCTTCCTGAATAACGGTCTGTATATCGCGATCATCGGGGTATTTATCATGCTCTGTATCCTGGCGCCGGTCGTAAAGCACACAAAGCTGCTGACCATGACCAATATCCTCAATATCCTGCAGGCTGCTTCCCCGCGAATGTTCCTGGCTCTGGGTGTCGGCGGACTGATCCTCCTCGGAGGAACCGATCTGTCTGTCGGACGCATGGTCGGAACCAGCATGGTCATTGCGACCACGATCATGCACAAGGGGCCGAATACAGGGGCAATCTTCGGCAAGATGTTTGATTTAAGCAATCTTCCGGTCGGTGTCCGCATTATCATGGCACTTGTGGTCTGCTGCTGCATCACCACACTGTTTGCCAGCTTTGCCGGTTTCTTTACTGCGCGGTTTAAGATCCATCCGTTCATATCGACGATGGCGAACATGCTGATCATGTTCGGCCTGATGACATTTGCGACCAAAGGTATTTCCTTCGGCGCAATTGAAACCGATATCCCGAAGATGATCATGCCGAAGATCGGGGGGATCTTCCCGACGATTATCCTGTGGGCTGTTGCGGCTGTCTTCGTGATGTACTTTATCTGGAACAAGACCACCCTCGGCAAAAATATGTATGCGGTCGGCGGAAACCCTGAAGCGGCGGAAGTGTCCGGTATCTCCGTCTTTAAGGTCACGATTACAGCCTTTATGATTGCGGGTATCCTGTACGGCTTCGGCGCCTGGCTGGAATGCATCCGTATGGTCGGCTCCGGCTCTGCTTCCTACGGACAGGGCTGGGAGACTGACGCCATCGCAGCCTGCGTTGTAGGCGGTATCTCTTTCAGCGGCGGTATCGGAAAGATCCAGGGCATCGTTGTCGGCGTCCTGATCTTTACGGCATTGACTTATTCCCTGACGATTCTGGGCGTCGATACGAACCTGCAGTTCGTCTTCTCGGGTATCATCATTCTGTCAGCGGTAACAATCGACTGCCTCAAGTACATTCAGAAGAAATAACGGATTGTTTGCAGAGAATAATGGGGACGTTTCATTCCGTCCCCATTTTTCAATCAATAAGGAGTTATTATATGAGCTATCAGGCTTCATCGGAAAGATATGATACAATGGAGTACAGAAGGTGCGGAAAAAGCGGCCTGAAGCTGCCCGTAGTCTCCTTCGGACTGTGGCACAACTTCGGGGACACCGGTGATGACGACAATATGAGGGACATGCTGTTTACAGCTTTTGACAGCGGCATCACCCATTTTGACCTCGCAAATAATTACGGTCCGCCGTATGGAAGCGCCGAGCGTAATTTCGGAAAGATCTTTAAAGAAGATCTCAGGCCATACCGCGATGAACTCATCATCAGTACCAAAGCCGGTTACGATATGTGGGAAGGACCCTACGGAAACTGGGGCAGCCGTAAATATCTGTTTGCGAGCCTTGACCAGAGCCTTTCCCGCATGGGGCTTGATTACGTGGATATTTTCTATCATCACCGCATGGATCCGGAGACTCCGCTTGAGGAAACGATGACGGCGCTCAGTGATATCGTAAAGAGCGGAAAAGCGCTGTATGCCGGTATTTCCAATTATGACGGCATTCATATGCGGCAGGCTTCAGCGATCCTTAAAGACCTGCACTGTCCCTTTGTCATTAACCAGAACCGCTACTCGGTTCTGGACCGGACAATCGAACGGAACGGGCTTAAACAGGCAGCTGCCGAGGAAAACAAGGGAATCATTGTGTTCAGCCCGCTTGCGCAGGGGCTCCTGACAGATCGTTACCTGGACGGTATTCCGGAGGACAGCCGGGTCCGTACTGACGGCCGTTTCCTCAAAGCGGACCGTATCACGGAGAAAACCGTTGAAGGTCTTAAAAAGCTTAATGGTCTTGCGGCAGAACGCGGACAGAGCCTTGCGCAGATGGCCCTGAACTGGATTCTCCGGGATGACGTTGTCACTTCCGTACTGGTCGGTGCTTCCCGTCCGTCGCAGCTGCTCGATAACATAAAAATCGTGAACCGCTCACCATTTTCCGGTGAAGAGCTGCGCAGAATCGATGAGATTGCTGCACAGATGTAAAGAAAAGGTGATGTATGGAAAGAACCGAGAGGGAATTATACAACGTCCTGCTGGTTGATGATGAGGAGGATGCGGCACAGATTATCCGGAAAAAAATGGACTGGGAGGCCATGGGATTCCGGGTTGCCGGCTACGCGCATAACGGAGTGGAGGCTCTTGAACTGGCTGAGGAGGAACAGCCCGACGTAGTCCTTACGGATATTAAGATGCCATATATGGACGGGCTGACATTAAGCCGGCGGCTGAAGGAACTCTATCCTGACTGCAGGATCGTCATTTTCTCAGGATTTGATGAGTTTGAATATGCCAAAGAAGCCATTGAACTCGAAGTCGAACAGTACCTGCTTAAACCGGTAGATCCTCAGGAACTCAAAGTTGCCTTCTCCAAGCTGAAGGCCAGCCTTGACCGGCAGCTGGATGAACGGCGAAATATTGACCTGCTGCGCGAACAGTATATGAAAAGCCTGCCGCTTCTGCAGGAAAGCTTTTTTACTTCTCTCATTGAAGGCCGGATCCCGGACAGTCAGGTGGAACATTATCTCAGCAACTACAGGATCGACATGAACGGGAGTTATTATCTTGCTGCAGTCCTGCATATCAGCGGGGTCAGGCGCGGCAGTGATTTTAACGACATGCTGCGGGTTATTTCAGTCAGGAACCTGGCGGATGAGTGGATGGAAGGGCGGTACAGCGGAAGAACGCTTTATTATCTGGGAGAAGTGGTACTGATTATCTGGCATTCGGGTGAGGAGGCGCTGGCCTCCCTGACGGACTCGCTTGATGTCTTCTGCCGCATGGCGACGAGGGCGATCGGATATCCGGTGACGGCCGGAATCGGGCAGATCTGTACCGATCCGTCCGGGATCAGGATCTCTTATCAGGGTGCCTCCAGTGCGGTCGCTTACAGAGCCCTTTTCGGTAATTCAAGGGCGCTCAATATTCGTGAAGTGGAGCCGCAGGAGACGCAGAACCCTGCATTTGAGCTGGACAGCATTACACAGATAATAAGACAGATCCGGCTCGGAGATATGGCGCACGTGGAAGCTGAGATCGACAAAACCGTCAGCAGGCTGCGCGCCGGCGGATCTTCCATTCAGCGGTATCAGATGTTTATCATGACGCTCTGTACCCATCTGGCGGAGCTTTGCAGCGCAAACCGGATTGATCCGGATGATGTTCTGGGCACACGCCAGGATCTTATCCGGCAGATTTTCCAGAGCGACTCCCCTGCGGAGATGGACCTGTGGCTGAAACATACCTGCCGGAAGATGCGTGATATGTACCGCAAATGCATGGAGGATACAGCTACATCCATTGTCGGAAATGCCCTGCGGTATGTGGAGGATCATTACAATGATTCGAACATCGGCATCGATACCATATGCCGTGAACTGGGTGTCAGCGCTGCCTATTTCTCTACCGTTTTCAAGAAGGAGACAGGAAAGACCTTTATCAGTTATCTGACTGATTACCGCATGGAGCGGGCCGTAGAACTTCTGCTCACTACGACAGACCGGACATACATGATTGCCGAAAAAACCGGCTATGCGGAGCCAAATTATTTCAGTTATGTTTTTAAAAAGCGGTTCGGCATGTCGCCGACTGCCTACCGGGCTGAAAAAATGAAAGAATGAATTTTCAATGATGAAACCAGAACACAAGCCTGTCAGCATTCAGATAATCATGTCCCTTTCTTTTACGGCCGTGGCAGTGATCCTTATGTTGTTCCTGAGCTTCCTTCTGTACAGTCAGTTCGAGAACCGTTCCAGGGAGATAAGCCGTGAAGCCTCTGAGCAGCTCTTAAGCCAGACTGTGATCAGTCTTGAAGACTACCTGCGGAATATGCGCCGTGTATCGGACTCCATGTACTACGCCGTCATCAAGAGGAAAGATCTGGCTGACGAAGATCTGCGTGAGGAGATGGACATTCTCTATGAAGCAAATAAAGATAAGCTGGTGAGTATTGCCTGTTACTATTCCGAAACCGGAGAACTGGCGGGTGCCTGTCCCATATCCGCAGTTAAAGACAGTGTTTCCGTTAAGGATCAGACATGGTTCATACAGGCGGAGGAAGAAGTGGAAAATTTCCACTTCTCTCTTCCTCATGTGCAAAATCTCTTTAATGACCCGAGCCAGCGGTATAACTGGGTTATTTCCCTTTCCCGTTCGGTCGATCTGACGCGGGACGGGGCGGCCATGCGGGGCGTACTTCTGGTTGACATGAATTACAGCAGCATCGTTCATCTGCTTGATCAGGTCAATACGGATCTGACGGGCGGGTATGTCTATCTGATGGACGCGGACGGGAAGCTGATCTATCATCCCCGGAAAAGCCTGATCCGTATGGGAGAAGTAAAAGAGAACAATCTGCTGGCCGTTTCTTACGGGGATCAGAGCACTGAAGAGGTCTTCGAAGGTAAACGGCGGATGGTCGCGGTAAAGACTGTGGGCTATACCGGATGGAAACTGGTGCGGGTGGTCCCGATGGAAGCCTTCCGCTCCGGTATGATTACGACCCGCTACCTGATGATCATTCTGGTCGCCGTCAGCCTGCTGGTTATTATCCTGACCAACAGGGTACTTTCAGACCGAATCACCATGCCTCTTCGTAAACTGAATGAATCGGTTGCGTCGTGGGAAGCGGGCAACATGTATCCGGATATCTATATCGGGGGATCCCTTGAAGTCGAGCATCTCGGACGAACACTCGCTTCGACTGTTGAACAGAGCCGCCAGCTGATGGATGACATTGTTGTCGAACAGGAGGAAAAACGAAAGAGCGAGCTTGAAGCCCTGCAGTCCCAGATCAATCCGCATTTCCTTTATAATACACTGGATTCCATTCTCTGGATGATCCAGGGTGAGCGCTATGATGACGCGGTGTACATGATCAAACAGCTGGCCAGTCTTTTCAGGATCAGTCTCAGCAGGGGAAAGACAATTATAAGCATCGGGGATGAACTGAAGCATGCCCAGAATTATGTAAATATTCAGCGCATCCGATATAAGAACCGGTTTGAGGTGTCATTTGATGTTGATCCCGGCATGTACTCCTGCTGCATCGTAAAACTCGTGCTTCAGCCGATTCTTGAAAATGCTATTTATTACGGCATGGAGTATATGGATGACGGAGAGGGACGGATCAAGGTGTGCGGACACCGTGAGGGCGACAACCTGGTTCTTGAAGTGACCGATAACGGGCCGGGTATGCCCGAGGAGGCCGCTGCCCGTCTGCTGACCGGAGAGGAGAGGGAACATGCCAAAGGATCCGGCGTCGGTCTTATCAATGTTCATAACCGGATCCGGCTCCGCTTCGGGGATCAGTACGGGCTGTCCTGCGTAGCCCACCCGGACGAAGGGATGACGGTACGTATCTGCCTTCCCGGGATCCCTTACAATAAGGAAAACTGCTCGATGCTCGAAGCGGGAAGGAGGGGACAGGTATGAAAAGAAACAAATACCTTCAGATCCTTCTTATCCTGGTTATCTTTGCCGTGATTGCGTATTCCTCATGGCGTATGCTTAAGATCAGCGGATCTCCTGAATACCGTTCCGTTTCTGTCATTGTCGACAACAGTACGTCAGACCGATGGATCGCATTTCGCGAAGGACTGGAGCAGGGTGGGCAGGAAGAGCAGATCAACATCAGTTTTGTATCAACGGATGTGTTCAAATCCGCGGAGGAGGAAGCGGCCGTCATCAGGAAGGAACTGGAAAACGGTGCGGACGGCCTGATCGTGGAACCCTGCGGAGAAGAGGAAAGCGGCGTTCTTCTGAACGCGCTTCCGCAGCCCTCCTGCGTCCTTGCTGTTTTCGGCATCTCGTCAGATCCTCCTGTCGATACAGTGCAGCCGGACTGGTATGAGATGGGAGCAGCAGCTGCCCGGGAGGCCGTCACGGGACAGAATGCTTCAGAGAATCGGGAACCCGGACCGGTTTCAAACGGTCCGGTGAGGAGAGTCGGAATCCTGACAGGAGACATAAAGCTTAAGGATATGGCTCTCTGCCTTAAAGGAGCAGAGGATTTCCTGCTTGATTCCGGAGCGGAGATTGTCTGGACGTACGGTCCTGATTCTGTTCCGGATTCCCGGGCACTTTCGGATAAGCTATCTGAAAAACCGGCAGATGTCCTGCTCTCTTTAGAGGATGCCATGACAAAGGTGATGGCGGATTATGCCAGGGAAACTCCTGCGAAGTGCCCTGATCTCACCGGAATCGGATGTTCAGAGCAGAACATTACCAATATTGATGAGGGATGGATCAGGGCTCTGGTGGTTCCGGATGAATACTATATGGGATACCACTGCGTCATAAGTCTTTCCCGGAAACTTGGTACTTATTCGGCTGTGAAAGAAACTGAGCCGGTCCCGTTTGTCATCGTCACAAAAGACAACCTCTATGACGAGGATATGGAAAGCCTGCTGTTTCCGGTAGTGCGCTGACGGGTTTATACCAGAAAGAAGACAATATTATTATCCGGACGGAGTGAATCTAATGAATTCAGAAATTATAAAACCGTATTCCGTTCTATGGCGAAAGTGTGCTGCCTTACTGCTGGCCGGCCTGCTGCTTTCCGGATGCACTGCACACGGTGAAAAACCGGTCACCTCGGTAAAGATCGGAATAATTGTGTACGATCAGTATGATAATTTCATATCCGAACTCATGAAGGTCATCATCGATGAGGCAGCTGCCATCAAGGACGAGACCGGTGTGACCGTTAATCTGGATATGCTGGATGCGGCGGGAAATCAGAGCACCCAGAATGAACAGGTCAGAAAACTGATCAAAAAGGGCTGTGATGTAGTCTGCGTCAACCTGGTAGACCGCACGGAACCCACTGTCATCTCGGAACTGGGCGAAAAAAACAATGTGCCGATCATTTATTTCAACCGGGAACTGGTAGCCGAGGATCTGGAGCGCTGGGACCGGCTTTACTACGTCGGGGCTGACGCATTCCAGTCGGGAATTCTGGAGGGAGAAATTGCGGCGGATGCCTTTCTCAATGATCCTTCTGCCGATAAAAACGGAGACGGGATCATTCAGTATATCATGCTGGAAGGCGAAGCAGGCCATCAGGATGCCATTGTCCGGACAGAATACTCCGTCAACACGATAATAGAGAAAGGACTGAAGGTCGAAAAGCTGGGTTATGCCATCGCCAACTGGAACCGGGCCCAGGCAAAAACCCAGACAACTGCCATGCTGCTGGGTGAATACGGATCCTCTGTCGAACTGATCATCTCCAATAACGACGCGATGGCGCTCGGAGCAATTGATGCGCTGGAGACGGAGAATATTCCCCGGACGGAATGGCCGGTCATCGTCGGCATAGACGGGATTGCGGAAGGACTGGAGGCTGTTCAGGAAGGAAAGATGGCGGGGACTGTCTACAATGATAAAGAAGGGCAGGGCAGGAATATGCTGAGGCTGGCATATGCGCTCGCAGCCGGCAAAAGTCTAGAAGACCTGCCTGTGACAGAGGGGAAGTATATCCGGCTGCCATACCGGAAGATCCTGCCGGAAACAGCAGAATAAAAGACAGGGGATGATCACCTGAAATGCGGTCGGTTGAATGTTGTCTGCCGGCTGTATTTTTTGTACCGGAAAAATATTGCTAACGGAACTGTTATGAGATATTTCACATCAGCTGACATTACCGGCTTTCCGGAACTTCAAACTGAAGTATTCTTTATGGTATAGTATTATCAGAACATTAGAAAGGATAACTTGAAATGGCAAAACAGGCTGATTTCAGCCGCTCGAAACTGTCAGTATTTGCGTCGTATATAAAGCCGTACAGGGCTGCTTTCGCGGCAGATATGGGACTGTCGACGGCTGTGGCTCTGGTGGATCTGATTTTTCCGATGGTGTCGCGGCGGTCCATGCAGACGCTTCTGCCGCAGGGACTGTTCAAGGCTTTTTTCAGCGTGATGTCTGTTGTATTCATTGCATATCTGTTTCGGGCGTGGTTCATGTATCTGGTTACTGTGATCGGACACCGGATGGGGACAATGGTCGAGGCGGATATGAGGCGGGATGTGTTCATGCACATGCAGGATCTGTCCTACAGCTTTTTTGACAGAAACCGGACGGGCGTACTGCTCGGGAGAGTGACGAATGATCTGTTTGAGATCGTGGAGCTTGCCCATCACGGGCCGGAAAACATTTTAACCTGTTCGATAACAATCCTGGGCGCGCTGGTGATTCTGCTGACAGTCAACTGGAAACTCACGCTCGTCCTGCTCCTTCTTCTGCCGGTCTGCGTGCTTTTCAGCCTGCGTCAGCGAATCAATATGCAGAAGGCGAATCAGGAGGTGAAAAAAAAGACCGGCGAGATCAATGCGGCGATCGAGAGCGGGATTTCGGGAATCCGCACATCAAAGGCTTTTGCCAACGAGACGGCGGAGGACGAGAAGTTCCAGAAAGCCAATGAGGCGTTCAAAAAAAGCAGGGTGGGGTTTTACCGTGCGATGGGACTCTTCAATGCAGGCGTCGAGGCTGCGGTGGGACTTATGCAGGTAGCTGTGGTCACAGTGGGCGGATATCTCATTATGAAGGGAAATATGGACTATGTCGACCTGATCACTTTTACCCTCTATGTATCGACCTTCACTGCACCGATCCGGAAACTGATGCAGTTTATGGAGATCTATACCTCGGGCATGGCAGGATTCGACAGGTTCCTGGAGCTGATGCGGACAAAGCCCGAGATCGAGGATGCACCGGATGCGCAGGAGCTGAAAACGCAGGAGGTCATAGGAGAAGTTGTGTTTGACCATGTCAGCTTTCATTATCAGGACGGTACACAGGTGCTCGACGATGTCAATCTGTCGATCCGGCCCGGGGAGACGTTTGCTCTGGTGGGCCCCAGCGGAGGCGGCAAGACCACGATGTGCCATCTGATCCCCAGGTTTTATGATGTGAGCGAAGGGCGCATCCTTGTGGACGGTTACGATGTGCGCAGCCTGACGCAGGAGAGCCTTCGCCGGAGTATCGGCATCATCCAGCAGGATGTCTTTCTGTTCGCAGGAACAGTCATGGACAATATCCGCTATGGAAGACCGGATGCAACGGATGAGGAGGTCGTACGGGCAGCGGTCCTGGCAAAGATCCATGAGGATATCATGCAGATGCCGGAAGGCTATGAGACCTTTGTCGGTGAGCGGGGCATCGTCCTCTCCGGCGGTCAGAAACAGCGGATTTCCATAGCGCGCGTTTTTCTGAAAAATCCACCGATCCTGATCCTGGACGAGGCTACCAGTGCCCTCGACAGCGTGACGGAGGGAGAGATCCAGCAGAGTCTCGACGAGCTGAGCAGGGGGAAAACCTGCATCGTCATCGCCCATCGGCTGTCCACCGTGTTTAATGCTGACCGCATTGCCGTTGTAGAGGGCCGCCGCATCGCGGAACAGGGCACCCGGGAGGAACTCCTCGCTCTGGACGGCATCTATGCGGGACTGGAAAAGGCGCAGACGCTCTGAAGGTGAAGGATGAAGAAGAAGCGACATTATATAATGGAGCAGTAAAATCCCATGAAAGAACATACAGCATGTTTGAAGAACTAAAGGAAGAAACAAAGGAGTGAACACAGATGAATAATGTGGAACGGAGAGACCGGCAGATCCTGTATATTACCGATGATGTGATACTTGAAGAACAAAAGAAATGCCGGGCGATCCTGCAAAAACTGAATTTCATGGATCGCGCGGACTTTGCCGGGATATCTGC
>CACZTA010000142.1 GCA_902783935.1 uncultured Lachnospiraceae bacterium
CCGTGTCTCAAGAGGACCCGACTGGACGCCGAAGCCCCTTGCGGCCAGACTTAAGGAAGCAGATCTGTCTGCTGGAATATGAAAAACGGTTCCTCTGCCCGATAATGAAACTGCGCGTTCATGATCGGGCATAAGAACCGTTCTTCATAATGTGATGAGATTCGTCGATGGCGAAAGGTACCATCCCTCAGTACTTACAGGGCCAAAGAGACGTCCATGGTGAACTTAAAGATATCGGCTCATTGTTGCTAAAAGCTCATCGATAAAGACGGGCTTCTCGCAAAATGCGTTCATCCCTGCTCTAAGTGCCGCTGTTCTCTCTTTTTCAGAGACGTTTGTCGTCATGGCGATGATGGGGATCCCGCTTTTGTCCGGATCCGGCAGACTGCGGATCTTCCGGGTCGCCTCCAGGCCATCTATGCCGGGCATCATAATATCCATGAGGATCAGGTTGTAATAATCTGCCGCCATTGCCCCGATCTTCTGAAGACAGGTCAGGCCGTCCACAGCAGTCTCAGTCTCTGCGCCGGTGCGTTTAAGCACCTCCGCAGCGATCTCCCGGTTGATAGCCACGTCATCCACGATCAGGATCCTTTTTCCGGAAAAATCATAGTCCTCCTGCCGTTCCAGACCGGAAAGGACTCGGTCCCGAAGGTATTGTTCAAGCTGCTCCTGTTGCATAGGAACCACTTCCCGGCCGTCGGCAGGATCCATGCAGTGTCCTTCCTGCATGACACAATTTAACAGAGACATCAGATATTCACCGGATACCTTGATAATCTCCAGGTAACGCATCAGCAGATCCGGGTCGTTATGATTCTGCTTAGCGATTTCGGTAAATCCAAGCATTACATGCAGCGGCATCCGAATATCACGGGACACCTCAAACAGCTGCATCATTTTGGAAGGGCGGCATTCTTCCCTGCATCCGCTCAGAAGATCGTTCACTGTAACGCCTAAAGTCTCGGATAATTTCGGGAACAAAGTGATATCCGGAAGAGAAAGATCTCTTTCCCACTTGGAAACGGCCTTATCCGTTACACCCAGCTTTTGAGCCAGCAGCGACTGAGTAAGATGATTCTGAATTCGGAGGGAGCGGATGCAGGAGCCTAAAGTCAATTGTTCCACTCTTCTGCACCTCCAGACGTATTATATCAAGAAGATATCATCTGAATCGTTTATGAGCAATCGACTGTTGGTTTACAACTGCTCACGCGCCGGACAGCCGCTTATCAGAAGCTGCTATCTCGACGCCTGTTTACTCAGATGCTGCTCCTTCGACGTCAGTTTATTCAGAAGCGGCTCCCTCGACATCTGTTTACTTAGAAGCAGCTACCTCGATCATACAGAATCTCATCTGTATACTGATACTGATCATCCAGCTGCGGTATGTTCACAGGCAGTGTTCCGCAGAAGGTATACTCCCCAAAGACGCCGCATAATGCCGCCGGAAGGTTTGCCGAATAAGCAGATTTCCCTTCCGGGATCTCCTTCATCGCCACAGAACCATAGGAAACCACGATGGCATCCGCATTCTGGAAGCGAGCTGTATCATAAGGCAGGTTGGCGCTGATGAGGGTAAAAGGCTTTCCGTTTTCATGAACCGCAGCTATCACCTCGTCAAGGACAGCAAGATTTGCTCCGTCCTCTGTGTCCGGTTTCAGTTCTCCGGCGCTGAAGAGCATTGAAATGCCGATGACATAGTCCGCCTCCTTTGCAACTTCCAGGCATTCCTCTTTATTCTCTGCAGTAAAGGTCATTCCCTCAAAGATCACATCTTCCGGGAGCAGTCCCTCTGCAATAAGCCGCTGACGGGCAAATTCCCCACAGGCAGTTCTGTCAGCAGCACCGTAGAGGACCAGTACTCTTTCCCCTGGCTGCGCTTTTACAGGCAGCGCATCCGCGTCGTTCTTCAGAAGTGTCACCGCTTTGGCCATTACATCCCATTCAAGATCATGGTGCTCTGTGCTGCCGACACTCTCCACCGCCTGTTCCAGACTATCTTTCTTATCGGACGTTCCTGCTGGGCTGGCGGCAGCAGGCTCTTCCTCCTGTTCGGACGTCTCCGCCTGGCTGGCAGCCACAGGCTCCCCCTGTTCGGACGTCTCCGCCTGGCTGGCAGTCGCAGGCTCCTCCTGTTCGGACGTCTCCGCCTGGCTGATATCCGCAGGCTCCACCTGTTCAGTCGTCTCCGCTTGGCTGGCAGCCACAGGCTCCTCTTGCAGATCCAGCAGCCCGTACTGCGCCTTCATGGTCAGGATTCTCCGCACCGACTCATCGATCCTGCTTTCCGGAAGCGTACCATCTTCAACCTTCTCACACAGATAGGAAATAAAGTCTTCCAATTCCTCAAGGGTCATTGTATCCGTAACCGGCACCGGCATCAGGAACAGATCAATGCCGGCTTCCACGGCCATGACCGCAATATCCTGCTTGTCGAAGTTGTCAGCGATTGCCGCCATATTCAGGGCATCCGATACGATCACACCCTCAAAACCCATGTCTTCCCGTAGAATCTCCGTGAGGATCTTGTGGGATAAAGTCGCCGGCAGATAGACTTCCTCGCCGGTCGTGATGGAAGTATAGGTCCTTGTCTCAATCTGCGGATACTGGATATGAGCAGTCATGACCATGTCCGCGCCGGCTTCAATAGCTGCAGCAAAAGGCACCAGCTCGCATTTCTTCAGCTCATCATAGCTTTTATCTACCACCGGAAAACCGATATGGCTGTCTGTAACTACATCTCCATGGCCAGGGAAATGTTTGAGTGATGAGATCACTTTGCTGTCCTTAAGTCCCTTCAGATAACTGACTCCATATTCCGCAGTCATCTGCGGATCATCCGAGAAGGAACGCAGTCCAATGACCGGATTTCCGGGATTGTTGTTCACATCCAGGACCGGCGCAAAATCCGTATTGATGCCCAGAGCAGTCAGTTCCTCCCCAATGCATTTCGCAGCAATCCGCGCATTTTCCGGATCTCCTGTTGCAGCTAAGGCCATATTGCCGATCCATCTCGTCCCCTGTCCCAATCTGGCCACACGCCCGCCCTCCTGGTCAATGGCGATCAAAAGAGGAATCTGGTCTGTGTGACCCTCAGTGTTTGCCTCCTGCATCTGAGCGACCAGCAGCGCTGTCTGCTCATTTTCCGGACAGTTCTCGGCAAAAAGGATGATGCCGCCGAAAAGATCCCTGGAGATTGCCTCCC
>CACZTA010000143.1 GCA_902783935.1 uncultured Lachnospiraceae bacterium
GCAGGGGAAGAGGGAGTCGAACCCCCATTGACGGTTTTGGAGACCGCTCTCCTACCATTAGAGGATTCCCCTGTATCAGCGGTTTCCGCCGCCGACTCCGCTATTATAGCGCAACCTGCATCCCTCCGTCAAGAATAAATGCGTTTACAGGATCATCGACAGGCTGATTCGTTTTTTCGCCATATCGACGCCGATTACTTTTACTTCCACGATATCACCGACACTGACGACTTCGAGCGGATGCTTTACGAACTTTTTCTTTGTGAGCTTTGAGACATGCACAAGGCCGTCCTGATGTACGCCGATGTCGACAAAAGCGCCGAAATCGACAATATTGCGGACGGTGCCCTTCAGGATCATTCCCTCTTTCAGATCCTTCATGTCAATGACGTCGGTTCTCAGAATCGGGCGCGGCAGATCCTCCCGGGGATCCCGCCCCGGTTTCTGAAGTTCCTTCACGATATCGGTCAGTGTCGGTTCCCCGATCCCGAGCTCTTCAGCAGTTTTCGCATAATTCTTAACCGTGATCTTCGCGGCGCCGGTTTTCAGGTCTCCCGTATCCAGTCCCTGCATTTTCAGCAGAGCTTCAGCAGCCTTGTAACTCTCCGGATGAACTGCCGTCGCATCAAGAGGATTGTCCCCGTTCCGGATTCTTAAAAAGCCGGCACACTGTTCAAACGCTTTCGGTCCGAGTCTCGGAACTTTCAGAAGTTGTCTGCGGTCAGTGAAATGGCCGTTTGTTTCACGGTAATTCACGATATTTTTTGCAATCGGCTTTGAGATCCCTGAAATATAGGTCAGCAGCGAGACAGAAGCCGTGTTGAGGTCAACGCCGACATTGTTGACGCAATCTTCCACAACACCGCCGAGTGCTTCTCCGAGGTGCTTCTGGTTCATATCATGCTGGTACTGGCCGACGCCGATCGCTTTCGGCTCGATCTTGACCAGCTCCGCCAGGGGATCCTGCAGCCGTCTGGCGATCGAGACCGCACTTCGCTGCGCCACATCGAAATCCGGGAACTCTTCCTGTGCAAGTTCACTCGCGGAATAGACGGATGCGCCGGCTTCATTCGTGATGATATAGCTGACCTTCTGCGGGATTTCTTTAAGGAATTCCGTAATGAACTGCTCTGATTCGCGGGAGGCTGTCCCGTTTCCGACCGATATGACAGTGACATTCCACTGCTCAATCATTTTTTTAAGTGTTCTCTTCGATGCTTCGATTTTGGCCGGCGTCGTCGGCGCAGTGGGATGAATCACCGCCGTATCAAGCACCTTCCCGGTCGGATCCACAACCGCCAGCTTGCACCCGGTCCGGAATGCCGGGTCCCAGCCAAGCACGATCTCTCCGGCAATCGGGGGCTGCATAAGGAGCTGGGCGAGATTTTTCCCGAATACTTCGATTGCGCCTTCTTCCGCTTTTTCCGTCAGTTCATTTCTGAGCTCCGTCTCGATGGAAGGAGCGATCAGGCGGTGATACGCATCTTCTGCGGCGCCCTCGAGGACTGGTGCAGTATATTTATTATCTCCCCTGATAATCCGTCTGCATAAGTATCTCAGGATATCTTCTTCGGGTGCATTGATTTTTACTGTGAGAATCTTCTCTTTCTCACCACGGTTAATCGCAAGCACCCGGTAGCCGGTCATTTTCCCGACCGGACTCTCAAAGTCATAGTACGTCTCATAGACTGATTTCTGTTTATCGTCTTTCGCAACAGAAGTAAGAATGCCGTATGCCCTGGTTCTGTTGCGGATCCACTCGCGGAATGATGCAGAGTCTGAAATCTGTTCCGCGATGATATCGGAAGCCCCGGCGATTGCCTGCTCCGCCGTCTCAACGCCTTTTTCCGGATCTACATATTTAAGGGCTTCTTCTTCGGCGCTGTGTTCAAGATTCTGTTTCAGGATAGCGGTCGCCAGGCCTTCGAGTCCCTTCTCTTTCGCTATGGAAGCCCTTGTCCTTCGCTTCTGCTTATAGGGGCGGTAGAGGTCTTCGAGGCTGACAAGTGTTTCGGCCTGATCAATCCGGGCAGCCAGTTCGGGTGTCAGTTTCCCCTGTTCTTCAATACTCTTCAGAATGGCAGCCCTGCGTTCATCCAGATTTCGAAGATACGAGAGGCGCTCACTGAGCTTTCTGAGCTGTTCGTCATTCAGGGAGCCGGTCACTTCTTTTCTGTATCTGGCAATAAACGGGACCGTACATCCTTCGTCCAGGAGAGAGACGGCGGCATTGACCTGGGCTTCGGAAATCTGAAGTTCTTCTGAGATTTTTGACAGAATGTCCATCTTTAGCTTTTTCCTTTCAATAATTGCGGCTTAACTTTTCCCTGAGATCGGCTCATCACGATTATCTGACTTTACAAGCTTATGCAGGCTCAGCTGTCTGATATACCCCTTTGCTTCCTTCAGGATTATAGAAACAGGAACCGTATCAGGGATTCCTTCACTTATGATCCAGCGATATCCCGTTTCATTATCGGTATCTTCTCTGACTGCAATTCCGGACCAGGAAGCCAGTTCACCCATATTGATACCGAGAACAACTCTGTTTTTCTTTTTATTATCATTGATGGCCAGACGGCACATCATTGAGCCTGGATCGACATCAGAATAATTACTGACCAGCGGCATATCATACTTTTTGTCATTCATTGAAACAGTGATGATGTCACCCATGTCAAATCCCAGATTATAAAGGTCAGTTGCGGAAACGCCCAGTTCAAGATTCCCGAATTCATCTATTTTATCTATATATGTGCAGATTTCCTCCGGGGTTTCAATTACTTCTTCCGTTGA
>CACZTA010000144.1 GCA_902783935.1 uncultured Lachnospiraceae bacterium
ATTCCGCGAAAACCTTTCCTGTGACACCGTTTTCCCGCCTCTTCATTCAGATCCAGGACCCTTATGTCTTTCGAATAGCCGTCAACCCGGCGTGCCTCCTGCAGTTTCTGCAGCGCCTCTGAAATCTTTTCAGAAGAAATCAGCTGCCCGGCCTGTTTACAGAGTTCATTAAACCGGCTGTCCTTATCAAGCCTTACAGACGTGCTTTGTATTCTGTTTAATTCAAAGGACGCTTTTTCGCCGCTTTCCCGGAAAACGAAGCCGGATGCTTCCGTCGCATCATGCTGCGCATAAATCATTCCGTCCTTTTCATCGTACCATATATGCCCGAATCCGTAGTAATACGCCTCTCCCGTTATTGTACTCAGACAACGGCCGGTATTTACATCCCATGCTTTCACCTGATTGCGCGACGAGGACAGCAGCATGTTTTCATGCAGACATACAGACGCAACTTTTTCATTATGCCCGATGAATGAAATCCCGTTAACGGAATCCGGTTCAATCACATACAGCCTTCCTTCAGAAGTGCCTGCTGCAATCCGGCCCGTCCTTTTATCCTTATATGCGCATACAACCGAATCTCCCGGAAGCTGCCGGCCGGCCATCCGGATCCACTGTTTTTCTTCGTCACTGCCGACCCTGTATTGCGGGTCAGGATTATAATTCTCCTCACTATAATGCCGCAGTACTCCGCCTTCTGTCTGAATTCTTCCGATTCTCTCCTTTTTGCTCTGCTGATCCTCATTGATTCCGCTGATTCTCGACAGCAGTTCAACATCATCGATCGCGCCGGACCGCCACAAATACAATCCCTGGTTATACACTGTTGCAGGATGATTCGGAACAATGTTAAGCCCCTGTTCCCACAGCATTTCTGCTTCATCCGGCCGGTTCAGGTCTATAAAGCTGAGCGCTTTGTTATTCAGGCTGTCCGCTGTGTTTTCAGCCGAATCAGCTTCTTTCCGCGGATATTCATGACCTGAAATGTCATTGTAGAGTTCTGTGAGCAGCCGTTCATACTCCGCAAAACTGCGCCAGCCGCCCGATCCCGAATCATAATCTGTTTTCCAGGCATCGAAGAGCTTCCGCGGGATATTGACCTTATAATTCTGTCCGGCCGGCACCCTGCCGCTGAAAATCTCCGAAAATGCAGCCGGCCCGCTTGACCAGAACCTCTCTCCGGCATACATTTCCAATACTGTCAAAGCCCATGCATATACATCCATCCACGGTTCAGCGGGGGCTCCCTCTATCTGCTCCCCCGGGCAGTAAGCCAGCGTGTATCCCGCAGAAACCGGCTTATTATTGTCTGTCAGCCGGCTTTGTGCTCTGGCCAGGCCAAAGTCCGCCACCTTCGCATCCCATCCCGCTGTCAGCAGTAAATTTCCCGGTTTCACGTCCTGATGGATCATTCCGTTTTTATGGGAATACGCAAGCCCCCTCGCTGTCTGAACCGCAATGTCCAGAATTCTCTCCTGCACTTCTTCCTCTGTTCCTTCATACAGGGATCCGTCCTGGATTCTGTCTTTCAGGCTGCCATTCTCCATCCACTCGGAGAAAATGGAGGGAACACCGCTTATGTCACGGACGTAATAGCAGGAAACAATGTTCGGATGAAGCCCGAGATTGATCCAGTTCTCACATTCGGCAACAAATTCTTCTTTCCTGCTTGCGCTGCCTTCGGCAAAGAATTTCGGCTGAGGGCGCTTCATCGCCAGGTCAGTGTCCCAGTTTTTATGATGCACCCGCCAGATACTGCCCATGCCGCCATGAATGGCGTCCGAAGTTATATGGTAAGTTCCGAGGAGCTCATCCCCTTTTTGTATTTTCTCATTTGAGATTGTCTCCGGTTTCATTCCCTCCGCCAGACGGCCCGCTGCCTCGTCCATGCTCGCGCGGAACATGGAAATATCTTCTTCCACGCTGCCTTTGCTGATCGTATTGCTTATACTGTTTGCCGACAAATCCGTCATCTCTCCGGCCCCCCGTTTTTCATTCCATCCTTACAAACTGATATCCGGCTGATTATCCCTCTGATAGGAACACCAGTTTCCGTTTTCCACCAGTTCTTCCCTGGCGAGCACCGTCAGAAGTTCTTCCGTCTGTCCGTACCTGGCAAGCTGGTCCCTGATTCTTTTATAGAACCGGGCCATTTTCTGATGATCGGAATAAACTCTTGTCAGGGAAAGACGTCCGTAATAATTTGCAATAAACAACGTCACAGCCGAAACCGTGCCGAGAAAAATCTTCAGGCCGGTCCGGTACAGCTCCACGTTCGCCACATGAAAGGCCGGAGTCATCCATAATCCGTTGCACAGCAGTTCAAAGAGAACTGCCGCGAGATAAAGAAAAATGCTGACAAAAAGCGCCGCATTTACAACTGTTTCACTGATTTTCCTGTCATATCCCGAACGCTTCCGCGCGTTCTCATGATAACTGATCTGGTCTTCTACCCAGCATTCACGGATATCATGTGTTTCCTCAGGACTTTTTCCCGCTGTCAGCGCACAAAGTGCGGCCATGATCCAGGCTGTTTCCGCCTGCTGTGTCCACGACAGGAGCTGCTCCGCCCCCATCGCTGTTCCGGCATAGCGCAGATATACCTGCACCCGGAAACATTCTGCCAGCGCACGATACTCAATATATCTCCTGTGGCAGTCCGAGCGGACAGCGTATCTGCGGCACAGCCATGCTCCGAACAGCATGATCCCGCAGACAAAGATCATCCAGATTGCCTGCATTTCATCGTACATAAGGAAGGCGAAGGTAAGGATCATGCTTGCAGCCGCCAGCAGGGCCAGTACCCTTCGATACCGTTTTGCATACATCGAACTGAGCCTTCCGGCAGTAAGGCTTATTTTTTCCATCCCGGCGAGCTTCGGATCACCGGATGCCTCTTCGGGAAGCCTGGATTTCTCCGCCTGCGGGCAGTTCCGGGTATTCCGGTTAAATTCATCGGTTTTCCTGAGAATATCCTCTATGGCTTCCCTGTCGCCGAGGAAGCTTACGGTTCCGGCCGCCCGGCTGCCGGTGCTGCCCCCCGGCGTGAAAACATGCAGGATGCCGGTATTATCAGCTGTCCGCAGAGGGAGGCCGTAAGACGGGTCATAGCTCCCGGAAAGCACAAAATCCACAGCATCCGCCGTCCCGCAGGCGGCATCCGTTCCGGGATTTCCGTCCCACAACGCCAGCAGAATATGGCAATGTGAGGAAACAAAAATCCCCGCCTGCCGAAAGAGGTATTGCCTGTCCGCCCCCTCTTTGGGCAGAGGCTCTGCCGGCGGCACGGGAAATACCTCTTCTGCCCTGCCGCACTGATGTTCAAATTGATCCTTTGCGGACGAGCTGAAGCCTTTTTTATATTCTTCCTCCGGCATGGGAAGTGCCGCAAGCAGAGGGATGTCCAGCTCTTCTCCGGCCTCTGCACAGAGGAGACCGCCTCCTTCGGCAAGGCTGGACAGCATGACAAAAGGAGAATCCCGGTATTTCCTCTGAAGCTTCTCAAGCTCGGTCTTTACAGCCTGATACAAAACAGCCTCGTCCTCTTTTCGTATGGCACGGTGTCCAGTGACACCGATGACGATCGGAATCATACTGTCCGTTTTGTGCATTCCCGACTCCTTTTAACTCACACTTCCGGATCTGCGTTTTCAGCGGCTCAGCTTCTCTGCCTTGTCACGGTATTTTATATATTCCGGATGGGCCGCGCTCAGCTCTTTCCAAAGGAGATATGCCTTTTCCATCATTGCTTTATCATTGAAGAAAGCAGCTGCGTTAAAATACGCAGTCGCCAGCGCATTCGCGCAGGAAACGGTTTGATCCTGCTCATAAAGCTGAGTCCGCAGGGTTACGGATTCCCTGTACAGTTCTGCCGCTTCCTCCGTCTCGCCGCGTTTTTTCTGAATGCTTGCCAGCTTTTCACAGCCGCCGGCCTGGTGGTCTTTAAACAGGCGCGAGCCGGTTTTCTCCGAGTTTGTACGGAAGATACCGGAGGCCTCCCGGTAACACTGCTCCGCATCGTCCAGACGGCCTTCCGCTTTATGAATATCGCCTGTCTTCACCAGGCTGACGCCGAAATCGTCGCCCGCCTGCGCGGTCTTCACTTCCGCCGCCAGAACTCTGTCCATGGCGAGCGCTTCTCCGTAATATTTCCCGGCACCGGCATAGTCCCGGCCCGCTTTCCGCACATTCCCCAGCTTTGTCAGGATCGCGGAAAGGTCCCGCCGGGTGGCGGGCGTCCCCGCGCCTTCGTTCAGTTTTCTCCGGATCTCCAGTGCTTTTTTATAATACTCATCTGCTTCCGTCAGTTTACCTGCTTTTCTGGCCAAGTCCCCAAGGCGCTCATAGCTGATGGAAAGATCCCTGCGCGCACGGGCGGTTCCGATCTGGAAGGAAAGCTTTTCATAGATCCTGCAGGCTTTTTCGTAATAAGTTTGTGCTGCCGCCAGGTCCCCGGTCTCCCGGTACAGGCCTCCCAGGCGGTTTGAAATCAGCGCAAGATCCCTCTCCATTTCCCGGACGCCGACTTCCTCTTCCAGCTTTTCGACAAATGTCAGCGCCTGCTTTGCCGAACCGGCTGCCGCATGAATATCACCGGAATCCCGCTGCAGGTCGGACAGCTTAAGAAGGGCCCTGAAGTATTGCGTTCCGTATCCTTTATGTTCATCAGGATCATGATTTTCTTCATAGGCCTTTTCATACTGTCTGACGACCATGTTCTGCCAGTAAATCGCTTCCCTGCGGTCTGCCGGCACGCCGTCGCCGGTTAAGTACATATCCGCCAGCTTCGCCGTCGCTTCTATACACGGATCCGGATCCGTGGCTGCGCTTTTAATCAAAGCCATGGCCCGTTCCTGGTTGATCTCCACATCAATGCCGGAGAGATAGGCAAGCCCGATAAAAAACCGGTGCCGCGCAGAACCGTCATTCTCCTTTTTCGCTATTCTGGAAAGCGCATCAATGAAGGACCGGTTCATTTCCGGCGTCCTGTGCTCATCCTCAAGGTCCGTGATTTCCTGATATTTAAAATCCTTCTGTCCCTTCAGGCGCGACTGGTCGATCCGCCAGTCTTTCCCGTCTTCTCCGTCCTCCGGCTCATACATTTCCACCGGGACGATCTCAAAATCGTCGCTTTCACTTCTCCGGTCCCGCGCCATAGGGTATTCCACCCTCATGACATAGTTGCCGGTCTCCTCCAGATGGGGCGTGACCGCCATGGCAAACAGGGAACTCTTCAGGAACGCCTCCTTTATGGCCTCATTAAACCCTTCCCCGGGCACCAGGAATTCATCATACCAGATGGCAATATCCCGGAACTGCCTGTTCTCATGGATCAGCCGCATCAGCCTCTGGGCATGTCTCCGGTCTTTCTTGCGGTAGCTTAAGAAAACATAAGCATCAAATGCCTCCCGGACCTTTTCCGCCAGTTCGTCCCCGACGAGGACGCTGTCCAGAAATGTCTGCAGGACTTCCTCATAAGGAATGGCAGTTGAATCAGTCCCGTATTTGGGAACCACCTGGATCTTTGCGCAGTTATTGCTGAATTCATAGCCGAGACCGTTTTCCAGCATGATCGGCAGGACAGGTATATGATTCTTAAGCGCCAGCGGCAGTTCCACGTCCTTCGCGCGGTTCCCTTCATGAATAAACTTTGACGTGACCCCGAATACAACCAGCTGCATTTCCTTCAGATTCTCTTCCGGGCCGGCTGCCGCATAGTCTTCTTCCGGAACATCACTCTTTTCATTCATCTGCCCGTCCGGTAATCCGGCGAGCTCCGCGTCATACCACACCGCACAGTTGGCATGGTTCAGGAGATCATCCGAAATCAAAGGAAAAGCCTCTTTAAAATCATCCGGGTGGCAGGAAAAATACACTTTCGGCTTGCCCTTCGGATCACTCATTCCTCTTGTTTTATATTTCAGGCGCATCCGTGGCTCCTTCCTCTTCAGTTAAGCCGGTAGATCCGCAGTCCGTCGAACTTTTTCAGAAGATTCAGCATGCTGTTAAAGGGTCTCCAGTCCTTTCCCTTGTCTTCCTCAGAAAGTCCCATATAATGCTCCCTGATGTCTTCTGTCGTGACGCTTCCGTCCATCGCCAGCTTGTGGCAGCGCATCTGCTCCCGCAGAGTTTTCCGGAGCGCCTTTCCTTCCGGCGAGGCGGAATCGATGTTTCCCGGCAGCGGGACAGATTCATAATCCTTTCCGTATATCCATCCCATCATCTGGTGCTCGCGGATCCAGCGCTCATGCTCCAGCGGAGCGAATATGGCTGCCTGCTCCGGCGTAAATTCCGTCACCATCTCGTAATCCACCGGTTTATCGGTGTAGAAACAGTCTATGGCGTCCAGGTACCGGCTGAAATTCTTCGCCCTGTTCAGAGTGGAAAGCTGATACTCAAGAGACAGTGCTTCAAACTGCTTCTCCAGTTCTTTCGTCGGTGTGTCCGCGGCCTTGCTGCGGCCATGCAGGGCCACCGCAAAATCATACAAATGCAGGAAATTGCTGCTGGAAAGGAAAATATGCTTGCTCCTCCGGTCACTGCGTTTTAAATCCGGTACGATGTGCAGGGGAATATCCGTCGTATCCACTATTTTTTCAATATCCGAAGTAAAGCGCTGCTCCTTTTCCGCCATATCGCTGTATGCTTTCAGTCTGGGTGCGTCTCCCTTCTCGCCTCCCCGCTCCCATTCTCTGTATGCTTTGCGGAACTCATCGATCTTCTCCTGCTCGACATCATCATAGTAATAGCAGGCATGGATGCCGTTTCCGCTGAAATCAAAATCCACAGACATGGGATGCAGTTCTGTCCGGGAATTGCGGCCATATGCCGTTCTGTCCCAGCACTGCAGCTCGTCACAGAGCATCAGCATATACGCCAGCGGGTGGTCTTCCATATGAAGCGGGCTCCTGCATTTACTTTTGCTCTTATAAAAACAGATGGAGAACTTAAAAAGGCTGTTATGAAGCATGATTGCCGAGAGCACGTCAACGTGCATCTTTGTGATGCCCGCCGTTCCGATCGATTCTTCCATCTCAAGATACAGTCTGCAGGA
>CACZTA010000145.1 GCA_902783935.1 uncultured Lachnospiraceae bacterium
ACCGTCATCATATCCGTCCCGCTGGGGGTGCTGGCGGCGGTCCGCCATGATAATGTGACGGATTATCTCCTGCGGTTCCTGAGTTTCATCGGGAATTCCATGCCAAACTTTTTTGTCGCCCTTTTGCTGATGCAGATCATCTCGATCCGGCTCGGCTGGCTGCCGGCGATCTCTGAGGGAACGGATCTGAGGAGCGCGGTCATGCCGGCGATGACCCTCGCGATTTCCATGTCGGCAAAATACATGCGGCAGGTCCGTGCGGCGGTGCTCGAAGAGCTGAATAAAGAGTACGTGACCGGCGCAAAGGCAAGGGGCGTTAAAAACAGTGTCATTTTATGGAAAAGCGTCATGAAATCCTCGCTGCTGACGATTGTCACCCTTATGGCCCTTTCCGTCGGAAGCCTGCTGGGCGGGACCGCGATTGTCGAGAGCATCTTTATGTGGGACGGCGTGGGAAAGCTGGCTGTGGATGCCATTACCATGCGGGATTATCCGCTGATCCAGGCCTATGTCGTCTGGATGGCAGTCATCTACGTCCTGGTCAATCTTGTCACAGACCTGCTTTATCACGCACTTGATCCGCGCATTCGTTCCGGGGTGAGCAGACAATGAGGGAACCGGCGTTCAGAACACAGAGAGTAAAAAAGAATAATGTCAGGCGCCGGCTGGCCGTTTTCGGCACCCTCGCCCTCGTTCTGCTTGTGTGCTCGTTTTTTTCAGGCCGCCTGACCCCTTATGATCCTTATCTGCAGGATCTCGGAAATGCGAAAGCCGTCCCTTCCGCCGCGCATCTTTTAGGGACGGACCGCTATGGCAGGGATATGCTGTCCCGCGTGATTGCGGGGAGCCGCACCAGCATTTATTCGACGCTGGTCCTGGTGGCCGTGATTACGGCAGCAGGAACGGCCGTCGGCGTGATCTGCGGATGGAACGGAAAACGCATCGATACGGTGCTGATGCGGATTTCCGATATTTTCCTGGCATTTCCCGGACTGGTTTTTGCACTCGCGGTGGCGGGCGTCCTCGGAGGCGGCCTGCAGAATGCCATCATTGCGCTGGCGGCAGTTTCCTGGCCGAAATATGCGAGAGTTGCCCGCAGCCAGACGCTGGCCCTGAAAGAGACGCCGTTTATAAAAGCAGCCATCCTTTCCGGCTGCGGTACCTTCCGGCTGCTTGTGCGCCATATCCTGCCGAATATCATCGGGCCGGTTCTCGTCACCTCCGTGCTGGATATCGGCACCATGATGATGGAGCTCGCGGGGCTGAGCTTCCTCGGGCTTGGCGCGAAGCCGCCCGCAGCCGAGTGGGGGAGCATGATGAGCGATACCCGAAGTCTTCTGACCACGGCGCCGTGGGTCACGCTGGCCCCCGGATTTGCCATTTTTATCTCCGTGATGATTTTTAACCTTCTCGGAGACACGGTCAGGGACTATGCGGATCCGAAATCGAGGGGGCGCTGAGATGGCGGAGATACTGCGTTATGAACATGTGGATATTCACTATAACGGTGTCCCCGCCGTCAGGGATATCAGTTTTTCCGTGAATGAGGGGGAAATCCTCGGGATCGCGGGAGAGAGCGGTTCGGGCAAGTCCACGCTCATCCGGGCTGCGATGGGCCTCCTGGGAGATACCGGCTGCGTTCCGCGCGGAAATATCCTGTTTTTGGGAAAAAACCTGCCGGACCTGAACGAAAAAGAAATCAGGAAGCTGAACGGCCCGGAAATGGGCATGATCTTTCAGAACGCAGGCAGCTCATTCTGCCCGGTCCGGACGGTCGGCGCCCAGCTGTTTGAGAGCATGAGGACGCACAGGGACATTTCCCGGGAGACATTTTTCCGGGAAGCGTCGGATATGCTCATGAGAATCGGCTTTGATGACAGCCGCAGAATCCTGGACAGTTATCCGTTTGAACTGTCCGGGGGCATGCAGCAGCGCGTCGGGATTGCCGCGGCGATGCTCCTGAAGCCGAAAGTCCTGTTTGCGGATGAGCCGACCTCCGCGCTGGACGTGGCCGTCCAGAAACAGGTTGTGGAGGAAATGCTGCTGATGCGGAAGATATTCGGAACAGCCGTCGTACTGGTCACGCATAATATCGGCGTCATCGGCGCCATGGCGGATCAAGTGCTTGTGATGCGGAACGGGGAGATGGCGGAATACGGCGATGCCCGGCAGGTGCTGTATGAACCGCAGGCGGAGTATACGAAGCAGCTGATGTCGGCGGTGCCGCGTCTGAAGAGGTGAATCCGATGGAACCGGTTTTGAAAGCGGAAAACCTGACCCGTGTTTTTTCCCGGAAAGGCATGCCGGATTATACCGCTGTCGATCATGTCAGCTTTGAGCTGTATCCGGGGGAATGCCTCGGCATCATCGGGGAGAGCGGGAGCGGGAAAAGCACTGTTGCCAATATGCTTCTCCGCCTTCTGGATGTGACGGAAGGCGA
>CACZTA010000146.1 GCA_902783935.1 uncultured Lachnospiraceae bacterium
AGGGTGTACGCCGGGGAAATACGTGTTATAATGTAACAAAACCCACTCTTAACAAAGGAGATGATTCCAATGAAAGAATTCAGCTACACAATTAAAGACGCAGAAGGCATCCATGCAAGACCGGCGGGCGAGCTTGTCAAGCTTGTCAAGACCTACAGCAGCAAGGTTACGATCTGCAAGGGAGAAAAATCCGGAGTCGCTTCCAAGATTTTCGCAGTCATGGGCCTCGGCGCAAAGCAGGGTGAGACTGTTACTTTCAAGATCGAAGGCGATGACGAAGAGAAGGCAGCAGTTGAACTCGAGAAGTTCATGAACGAGAATCTCTGATTCGGTTTATGTGAGTTTTCTGCGATCTTTGATCGCGCAGGCTGAGTACATGAGATCTCAGCTTATCTGCTTGTGAAAAAGATGACCGCCGGGATCCGTCCCGGCGGTTTTCACGATAAAAAATAATACCGGATATATATCAGGAGGAAAGTGTATGATTGATTTTTCGGTAAATGCTGAAGGCAGGGCTCATAATATTGAGCGCGCAAGAGAGAAAAACATTATTATCCCGACGATTGCGGAGATGAAAGATCCCGGAAAGATTCCGGAAAAAATCAGGGAGCAGCTGAAGGGCATCGGGCTCTGGGATATCAATCCCCTGAACCTGTTCCGCATCACCTGGAAAAATGAGCCGAAGGAGTCCGGCGGACTCTTCGGTGCGCCCAATTATATCGTCCTTCCGCCTGAACTGACCGGTGTGAAAGCGAAGATCCTGC
The DNA here is from genome assembly GCA_902783935.1 of uncultured Lachnospiraceae bacterium. Lineage (GTDB taxonomy): Bacteria > Bacillota > Clostridia > Lachnospirales > Lachnospiraceae > Chordicoccus. The sequence continues at coordinate 765 of CACZTA010000146.1, forward strand.
TGATGGCAGGCAAGTTCTTCCCGACAGGATGCCACAAGGTAGGCGCTTCTTTCGGATGCCTCGTTCCCCCGCTTGTAACAGGACAGTTTGATTCGTCCTGGCAGAAGGCCGTCTGGCCGTCCACCGGTAATTACTGCAGGGGAGGCGCATTTAATTCCAAGCTGCTGAACTGCTATTCCATCGCGATCCTGCCCGAAGGGATGAGCCGCGAGCGCTTTGAATGGCTTGAGACCGTAGCCAGTGAGATTATCGCAACACCGGGATCCGAATCAAACGTAAAGGAAATTTTCGACAAGACCCACGAACTGGCAGCGCGGTCTGACTGCATGATCTTCAACCAGTTTGAGGAGATGGGCAATTATATGTGGCATTATAATGTCACGGGCAATGCCATCGCCGAAGCCTTTGAACATATGAAAGGAGAAGGCGACCGGCTGTTCGGCGCGGTATTCACTTCGGGCTCCGCGGGAACGATGGCGGCCGGAGACCGAATTAAAGACCTCTTCCCGGGCGCAAAGCTCGGCGTCGGGGAAGCGCTCCAGTGCCCGACCCTTCTGAATAACGGCTTCGGTGCTCACCGGATCGAGGGGATCGGCGACAAGCATGTGCCATGGATCCACAATGTGAAGAACACGGATCTCGTCGTGGACATCGACGATGAAGACTCCCAGAAGGTTCTCCGCCTTTTCAATGAACCCGAGGGGCTCGCTTATCTGAAGAGTGCGGGTGTTCCGGACGAGACGCTCGCGTCCCTGAGTCTGTTCGGCATATCCGGCATCGCCAATATGCTCTGCGCGATCAAGATGGCGAAGTACTACGAACTCACGGAGTCCGATGTCGTCGCGACCGTGATGACGGACTCTGCCGTGATGTATGCCTCCAGGGTAAAAGAACTCCGGGAGGAGGACGGTGAGTATACGAGGGAAATGGCAGCTGTCGATTTCCATACCCATATTCTGGGCGAAAAGACAGACAACATGCTTGAGCTCACCTATCCGGACAGAAAGCGCGTCCACAATCTGAAGTATTATACATGGGTCGAACAGCAGGGCAGGACATCCGAAGAACTGAACGCACTCTGGTACGACACGGAGCATACCTGGGACAGCGTCAAGGCGGACGCTGACAGGCTGGATGAGATGATCCGGGAATTTAATGAAGATACGGGACTGCTTAAAAAACTCTGATGCCGTCCGGAAAGAGGGAAAAATGAAAAATGTTACCGGTGCGAGATGCACATTGTGCGGTCATGTGACGGAAGCGCTGCCGGGTACGACCGTATGCCCGGAGTGCGGGGGAATCCTCGATATCGAATATGATTATGACTATATCCGTTCAAAGCTGACAAAATATGACCTGATGGACCGGGAAGAACCCGGTATGTGGCGTTATATGGAGTTCCTGCCCGTGGAGGGGATCGGGAACAGGCCGCGGCTCCGTGTCGGCGGATCCCCGCTGTACAGGGCATCGGGACTGGAAAAAAAGCTGGGGCTGAAGACGCTGTATATTAAAGATGACGGCCTGAATCCTACGGCATCCCTGAAAGACAGGGCATCGGCGATGGCTGTCGTAAAAGCGGAGGAAGCCGGAAAGACGACGATCGCGTGCTCGTCCACCGGCAATGCCGCCAGCTCTCTCGCGGGGAATGCCGCCTGCGCCGGGCTGTCCACCTATATTTTCGTGCCGTCCAGGGCACCGAAGGGAAAAGTAGCCCAGCTCCTCATGTTCGGCGCGACCGTGGTCCTCGTGGAAGGCAGTTACGAGGACACCTTCCGGATATCCGCGGAGGCAATTGACCGCTGGGGATGGTATAACCGCAACGCTGCCATCAACCCCTACCTCATGGAGGGAAAGAAAACCGTTTCCCTGGAGATCGCCGAGCAGCTCGGGTTTAAGATGCCGGATTATGTGGCGGTTTCCGTCGGTGACGGGTGTACGGTTGCCGGCGTCTGGAAAGGATTTAAAGATCTGTACGAGGCGGGCTTCATTGACCGGCTGCCGCGGATTATCAGCGTGCAGGCCGAAGGCTGCTGCCCGATCAATACTGCAGCAGCGGCCCATACGATGAACTGGGTTCCGCAGGAAGAGAATACGCTGGCAGATTCGATCGCGGTCGGCGTCCCGCGCAATCCCGTCAAAGCACTGCGGGCGATTGAAGAATCTCACGGTGTAACGGTGAATGTCTCCGACGAGGAGATTCTGGATGCCATGCGGATTCTGGGCAGGGAAGCCGGTGTATTTGCCGAACCGGCAGGCGCTGCCGGTACCGCAGGCCTCGTGAAGGCACTGGACACCGGCCTGATTGAAAAGGATGCTTCAGTTGTTTCGATCGTGACCGGGAACGGCCTGAAAGATGTCAGCAATGCAATCCGCGCGGCGGGCGAACCCTTAAGTATCGCACCGGACATGGATAAACTGCTGGAAGCATTTGAAAAGAAGGGCATAAAGCCGTAAAAAAAGAGACACCGGAGACGCAGTGCGTGAAACTGCTCTCCGGTGTTCCGGCGTGCGGGGATGAACTGAGACAAACACATTTGTTTCACATTTAATGACTATGATAGGCAGGATACTTAAAAAGCTGAAAAGAGGCGCACATCAGGACACCTGCAGCCATGCAGAGGACGGAGGCCGGCATTGATAGAAGTCAGACATCTCACGAAGTATTACGGAGAACACGCAGCGGTGGACGACCTGAGTTTTGAAGTGGAGGACGGGACCATCTACGGGTTTCTGGGGGCAAATGGTGCCGGAAAGACCACGACGATGAATATCATGACCGGCTATCTCGCTCCGACGGACGGAGAAGTGATGATCAACGGCCACGATATTCTCGAGGAGCCTGCAGAGGCGAAGAAGACGATCGGCTATCTGCCGGAGATCCCCCCTGTTTATCCGGATATGACGGTCTATGAGTACCTCGGCTTTGCGGCGGCCCTGAAGAAAATCCCTCCGCGCATGCGGGAGGAGCAGATCGACAGGGCAGTGATGGCGCTTGAACTCGGAGGGACAGCGGACAGGCTGATCCGCAATCTTTCGAAGGGGTTCCGCCAGAGGGTCGGGTTCGCACAGGCACTGCTCGGAGAGCCTGAGACGCTGATTCTCGATGAACCGACCGTCGGGCTGGACCCGAAGCAGATCATCGAGATCCGCGACCTGATCAGGGAACTCGGAAAAACGCACACCGTCATCCTGAGTTCCCATATCCTTTCGGAAGTCAGCGAAGTCTGTGACCGGGTCCTGATCCTGAAGAACGGACGGCTTGCCGCCTGCGATACTCCGGCAAACCTCGCGGCAGCCAGATCCGGAAAGGGCGGTCTCCACGTGAGGTCGGACGGAAGTGAGGAAGCGGTCCGGGGGGCGCTGGCCGGAGTGGCAGGCGTCGAAGATCTCCGGATCTGGCAGGACGGCGGCGAGACGTGTGCGGATATTACAACAGCCCCCGGTCTTGATATCCGGAGGGCGGTCAGCCGGGCTCTGTTCGGGGCGGACTGCATGATTCTCGGGATGAGAGAGGAAAAAGAGACGCTCGAAGACATCTTCCTTGAACTGACGGAAGATGATCTGCAGGAAGACGCGGAGACAGAACCGGAAGACGGGACGGCGGAGGAAATCAGCCGTAAGGAGGAAGAAGACAGATGACAGCGGTTTACCGGAAAGAGATGAGAAGCTGCTTCACCAGTATGACGGGCGCAGTGGCCGTGGCGGTCATGCTGTTTGTGACGGGCCTGATGTTCCGCTATTATAACCTTTATTACGGGCTCCTGACTCTCCATTACGCAGTCAGCAACAGTGTGCTGATTTTCTATATTGTCGTGCCGGTTCTTTCGATGAGGGTCTTTGCGGAGGAGCGCAGAAACCGGACGGACCAGCTCCTTTTGACCTCTCCGACGGGCATCACCGGAATCGTCATGGGAAAATATCTGGCCCTGGTCACGGTATTTGCAATTCCGGTCATCGTGATGTGCTTTTTCCCCCTGATCATGACGCGTTTCGGACAGGAAACCCTGAAATGGGACTATGTGTGCATCCTGGCATTTTTTGTCATGGGGTGCGCCTATCTCTCTGTGGGCATGTTCATATCCAGCTGTACGGAAAACAGCATTATTGCAGCTGTCCTTTGCATTCTCTTCGTCTTCATGACACAGATGATGAGCGGCATTTTCACGATTATCAGTACGGGGACATTTCAGTCGCTGCTGTTTCTGCTTGCGCTGGCCGTTCTGTGCGGACTGCTCATGTTTTTCATGACGCACAGCATGCTGACCTCGTCTTTTACAGCTGCCCTGCTTGCATTTATCTGCATGCTGGCCTATTATTTCAGGCCGTCGTGCTTCAGCGGCAGGACGGAATCCGTCCTCAGGATTCTTGATTTTGCGACGCATTTTGAGGATTTTGCAGGCGGTTCTTTCAGTGTCGTGAATCTTCTTTTCTTTGTGTCCTATATTGCGGCGGGGATTCTGCTGACGGCACAATCCCTGCTGAAGAGACGCTGGAGCTGAGGGGAGGACCGGACAGATGAAATCAGACAGAATAAGAAAAAACGGGATCTATTATGCGGCTGTCACCGCGATCGTGCTTGCGGCTGTCGTGGTTTTGAACCTGATCGCCGCTTCTCTTCCGGCGGGCTTCACCGTTTTTGACGTGACGGACGCAAAACTGTATTCCGTCGGGGAGACTACGAAGGAACTTCTCGGCAGTCTCAGGGATGACGTGACGCTCAATCTGATCACGCAGACGGGGATGGAAGATAAGGTGCTCCTGAAGCTGCTGGAGCAGTATGACGCAGAATCGGAGCATGTGCATACTGTTGTGATCGACGCGGTGGCGGAACCGACCTTTGCCGCGCAGTATACGGATGAGCAGGTGCCGCTTAACAGCGTGATTGCCGTATGCGGCAGCCGGTCGCGCGTCATCAGCAATACGGATATCTATCAGTACACAAGCTATTATGCATCTTCCCCGGATTATTTTGACGGAGAAGGCCAGATTACGAGCGCTGTTGCGGGTGTGACCGGAGACAGCGGGGCAGTCGTTTATTATACGTCCGGCCACGGGGAGTTTGCGCTCGGCGCGGAAATGACAGACGCGCTGAAAAAAGCAAACGTCGAGGTAAAAGAACTGAATCTGCTGGGCAGTGAAATACCGGGGGACTGCACGGCGCTGATCGCGTTTGCACCGACACAGGATTTCACGGCAGGAGAAGCGGAGAAGGTCGTCAATTATCTGGAAAACGGGGGCCATGCGCTCCTTGTGACCGTGCCGAAGATCTGGAGCGGCAGCGAAACACCGGTTTTTGATACGATTTTCGGATCGTACGGGATCACAAGAAGTGAAGGCGTGATTCTGGAAGGAAGCGGCAATTATAACCAGATTCCGTATCTGATCGTCCCGCAGGTTTCTTCTTCCGCGGAGGCAGTATCCGGGCTTGAGAATAAGAATATTCTCGCGGGACTGGCGGAAGCAGCCGTTACGGAACACGGCGGGGAGGAAGATGACGAGACATTTTCTGTCCTGCAGCTGCTTACGTCATCGGAGGATTCCTATCTGAAGACTGCGCTTGACGGATCACTGGACAAAGAAAAAGGCGATGAAACCGGACCGTTTGCGGCCGGCGTAGCGGTGGAGCAGACGTTTTCCGAGGATTCCGACGGGACGCCGGATGTCGGGGAGGCGGAAAAAGAAGAAGCCGGAGAAGATGAACAGAAGGCGACGAAGCTCCTGTATTTTACGACACCGTGCCTCTTCAGTGCGGAAGCGCTGTCTGAACTGATCTGGCAGAGTGCCGATCTTCCGGAGGGAAACGATGCACTGTTCTCCGCAGCGGTCAGGTATCTGACTGATCAGGAAGTCAGTATTTCCGTGGCGCCGAAGTCACTTAGCGTACCGCAGACGACGGTCAGTGCAGGAGCAGTCGCTCTCTGCGGCAATCTGTTTATGATTCTCCTCCCGTGTGCGGTGCTTGCCGGCGGATTTGCTGTCTGGTTCCGCCGCAGAAGACGATAAGAACGGGCTGCCTGATGCGGAGGAAAGAGAAAATGAAGAAAAAAAGGACAACATTGATTACCGCTGCAGCCGTGCTGGCTGTCCTCATCATCGCCCTGTGGGCTGTAAAACGCGGAACGGCAGAATATGAAGCAAAGTCCGGCAGGAAAGAAACGCTTCTGTCCCTGACAGCGGCTGACCTGAGCGGTGTCAGGTACCGGGCGGAGGGGAGAGAAGAGGTCTCTTTTATCAGGGAGGACGGGCACTGGTATTATGAGCCGGACAGGAGCATTGAACCGGACCAGACAAAGGTCGGGGTTCTCGCTTCATCGATGACCGGGATCGGACTGACGCAGACCCTTGAAAATGTGAAAGACCCCGGAACATACGGGCTCGCGGAACCTCACTATGACGTCGTCCTGACGGAAAACGACGGGACGGTCCGCCATCTGCAGATCGGTGACACGAACCGGACGACGGGGGATGTCTACGTGATGATGGATGAAGACAGCTCGACAGTTTATGCGGTGTCGCCGGGACTGCTGAGCGACCTGGATAAATCCGCCGCCGATTATATGCCGGATGAAACGGAGTCCGCGGCAGAGTCGGAACCGGTCTCTCATGCCGAAGCGGTTCTCTCTGAAAATGAAGAACCGTCAGAATGAAAAACAAAAAATAAATACAGTCAGACAGCAGAATATGTGGTATCCTATTTCAAGAACGCGCCGGCGTTCTTGCCGCGGTGAGCACAATGCACCGGCAGGAGGAATGATATGCGGATCGGAACAGGTTATGATGTGCACAGGCTGACAGAGAACCGGGCGCTTGTGATCGGCGGAGTGAAGATTCCCTATGAAAAGGGGCTGCTTGGCCACTCTGACGCGGATGTCCTCGTCCATGCCGTGATGGATGCGCTGCTCGGGGCAGCAGCTCTCGGCGACATCGGGCTTCATTTTCCGGATACGGATCCGAAGTATGAAGGCTGCAATTCGCTGGACCTGCTGGAACAGACGGGAAAGCTGCTGGCTGAAAACGGTTTTACAGTTGTTAATATTGATTCAGTCATTATCGCGCAGGCGCCGAAGATGCGTCCGCATATTGAAGAGATGCGCCGGAATATGGCGGACCGGCTTCACATTCCCGCCGGCAGAGTAAGTGTCAAGGCCACGACAGAAGAAGGCCTCGGCTTTACGGGCAGCGGCCAGGGAATTGCCGCGCATGCGGTCTGCCTGATTGAAGAGTGCGGAATTGAGAAAGCTGAAAAAAGAGAACATCCGGAGGGTTGAGATCCATTATGAAACTGTTTAATACGCTTACCATGACAAAACAGGAGTTTGTCCCGATTGAGCCGGGAAAGATCAGCATGTATGTCTGCGGCCCGACGGTTTATAACCTGATCCATATCGGAAATGCAAGACCGATGATCGTCTTTGACACATTCCGCCGCTATCTCGAGCATAAGGGCTACGAGGTGAAGTATGTGTCCAATTTCACGGACGTGGACGACAAGATCATCAAGGCTGCCATCGAAGAAGGCGTGACGGCGGAGGAGATCGCAAAGCGCTACATCGCGGAATGTAAGAAAGATATGGAAGGCATGAACGTCCGTCCCGCGACAGTCCATCCGCTCGCGACGGAGGAAATCCCGGGCATGATCAGCATGATTCAGACCCTGATCGACAAGGGATATGCCTATGAAAAGAACGGGACGGTCTATTTTGCCACGCGGTCCTTTAAGGATTACGGCGAACTTTCCCATAAGAATCTGGACGACCTGAGGAGCGGATTCCGCGATCTCAAGGTAAGCGGCGAGGATGAAAAAGAAGACCCGCTTGATTTCGTGCTCTGGAAGCCGAAGAAAGAGGGCGAGCCTTTCTGGAAGTCCCCGTGGAGCGACGGGCGTCCCGGGTGGCATATTGAATGCTCGGTGATGGCCAGGCACTATCTCGGCGATACGATCGACATTCATGCGGGCGGAGAGGACCTGGTCTTCCCGCACCACGAAAATGAGATCGCCCAGTCGACCTGCGCGAACGGCGTGCCGTTTGCCCACTACTGGATGCACAATGCATTTCTGAATATTGATAACCGGAAGATGTCGAAATCTCTCGGGAATTTCTTCACGGTCCGCGATATTTCGAAAAAATATGATCTCCAGGTACTCCGCCTGTTTATGCTGAGCGCCCATTACAGGAGCCCGCTGAATTTCAGCGCCGAGCTGATGGAGTCCGCCAGGGCTTCCCTCGAGCGGATCCGTACGGCGGCGGAGCGGCTGCGCGATATCAGTGCGGAAGGCACTGAGGCGGAGCTTGATGATGCACAGAATGCCGTCCTCGATGAGATCAGGGGATTCATCCCGAAATTTGATGAAAAAATGGATGATGATGCTAATACAGCAGATGCCCTCTCCGTCATTTTTGACCTGGTGCGGTTTGTCAATACGAATATTCCGGACAACGCACCCCGGGCCATGGCTTCCG
>CACZTA010000147.1 GCA_902783935.1 uncultured Lachnospiraceae bacterium
CCTCTTTTAAATCTTCATCTGATTCTTTCTCAGAAGACTCATCGAGGTCCTCATCCGAGTTCTCATCTGACTCTTCCTCAGAAGATTCTTCGCCCTCCTCGTCAGAGCTCTCATCAGATTCTTCCTCAGAAGATTCATCACCGTCCTCACAGGAGTTTTCATCTGATTCTTCATCAGAAGACTCATAACCGCCTTCCTCAGAACCTTCATCCTCTCCGTAATCATATTCAGGCCCGTCTTCTTCCGGAGAATACTCTTCCTTATCATCTGTATCGCCGTCAGAATAGCTCTCCCCGGCAACATTCACGACATCCTGATCCATCGCAGCAGCCATGGAAAGAGTCCCTGCGTTCATGCCGACAGCTGTGAACACTGAAAAAACAACGGCGATTCCCCGTCTGATCAATTCTTTTTTCTTCATTTTTATTATACTCCCTTGTTGTCAGTCACATTAATCTGACAGTTCCGGCGCCCTTCATGCCGGCACTGTCCCGGATTATCCCTGATCTCCGCCGGATCCGCATGCTGAAGAATAAGCAGTTCCCGGGTCAGAAAAATCCGCAGCTATTGTAGCACATTCTTTTCAGAATGAAAACCTTCCTTTCATAAAGGTCCCGGCAGATTGCTTTTTCCCGGATTATCAGTTATGATTCAGCTGTATGAAAAACCGCAGACAGAGGAAAATCAAATGTATTATTTCATACTGAATCCGACTGCAAAATCAAAAGGCACTGATGATACCTGGCAATATGTATCCCGGACGCTGCAGCAGCAGGGCATCCCGTACAGGCTCTGCGCCACACAGTACAGCGGGCACGCCGGCAGGCTGGCCAGAGACATTTCAACAGAAGATCCTCATGCAACCATCGTTGTCATCGGCGGCGACGGTTCAATTCATGAGGTTATCAACGGCCTTGAGAATCCTGGCAGCGTCACACTCGGTGTCATTCCTGCGGGTTCGGCAAATGACTTTTCAAAAGGAATGGGTATTTCCCACGATCCCAGGAAAGCGCTTGCTGCAATCCTTCATCCCTCAAAAACAATCAAAATGGATGTCGGCAGGATTTCGGGCGGATCTTCCGGCAATAACCGCTTCTGCGTGAGTGCCGGTATCGGTTTCGACGCCGCAGTCTGCCATGAAGCTCTGTCCTCTCCGATTAAGGATGCATTGAACAGAGTAAATGCAGGCATGCTGACCTATTCACTCATCGCTGCGAAGCAGATTGCACTCTATGAGCCGGGACCCTGTGAAATCCGGCTTGACGGTGAAAGGCGGTTCCATTTTTCACGCGTCTTCTTTATTGCGGTCATGAACCAGCGTTATGAAGGAGGAGGACTGATGATGACGCCTGACGCAAAACCCGACGACGGAGTCCTGAACGTATTCATCTGCAGTAATATGCCAAAGTCCAAACTGATCGTATGCCTTCCGACTGCCAAATTCGGGAAGCATGTCAATATAAAAGGCACGCACTTCCTGAAAGGCCGCTCCGTCGAAATTCTCTGTGACAGGGAACGGCCCATACACCTGGACGGAGAATCCGGAGGGAAAAGCCGTACGCTTAAAGCAGGGTTCGAATCCGAAAAAATCAACGTGATTGTCCGGTGAAAAAGGCAGACAAACCTCAGAAAACCAAAACAGACGCTTCCGCTGATCATTCGCAGCTGACGGCGTCTGTTTTTTCTTTTCTTCTTAATTTTTAATTAAACCCGTAGAACTTCTGGGCAATCTCGTACCCCTTGAGAGCAAACTCGCGTCCCGCTTTTCCGGGCATATTCAGCATCCTGCCGAGGAAACTGTGACGGATCCTCAGATACAGGACCAGGTCTTTTTTCTTCAGATAATCCCACAATTCCTTCTTTTTCTCAAGCGCATCCTTCGTGCCGATCCTGAGAAGGAGGACGGACGATACCGTCATGATAATGCTCAGATCATGGACCATATAAGTGACATGGTTCTTTTTCTTTACAAGATCAGGTCTGTACCCGTCAATCATCAGCCTTGTTATCCGGAGCTGCTGATCCATCCGGCTGAGCATCACTTCTTCATTGACGGACTGGTCAGACCGGCCGATATAATACCGGTAAAACGGAACATTTATATAGTACAGAGTCTTTACATACATCATTGGAATATACGCAAAAAGATTGTCTACATAAAATGTGTGTTCCGGCAGGACCAGCTTGCATTCCCTCAGCAGCTCTGTCCTGTATGTCAGGCTGTGCATCAGGACATATCTGTGGGAATTCAGCGGCTTTTCCATATCATTCCAGCCAAATACACGTCCTTCCGGGAAGGAGCCTACATAGCGCATCCCGTGTTTGCGTCTGGCACCCTGCTTTTCATAGATATAATCACTGATCAGTACATCAAGCGTCTCCGGCCCCCACACGCACTTGCGCAGCACTTCAAGTATCTGCATATAAGAATCATAATCCAGCCAGTCATCACTGTCGCAGACTTTAAAATAAACTCCCTGTGCTTCGCTGATGCCGGTATTGACGGCACCGCCGTGCCCTTTGTTCTTCTGATGGATCGCGCGGACGATCCCCGGAAATCTCGCCTCATAGTCCTTTGCAATTTCAAGGGTTGAATCTCTTGATCCGTCGTCAATAATCAGGACTTCGACATCCTCGCCTCCGATCACCGCGTGATCGATCGCCTTTTTCATATATGCCTGTGAATTATAACAGGGAATTGCAACCGTAAGTATCTTCATGCAGCTTTCCTCATCTTGATAGTATAATAAACCGTGCCTGTCTGACCCGGATCTTATTATCGTCCTTCATATCCGAGCCGCTCCGAATAAGCCCTGAAAGCGGACGGAATCGGATATTTATGCTCAATCTGATTCAAATCAGCGATAATCCACTTTGTCTGTTCTCTCTCTTCATCCGGCTGGCTGATTCGCACTTCATAGCCGATCATCTGCCATTCAAGATGCGAAAACAAATGTTTCGAATCCGGGAGCGGTGTCACTCTCAATGCATCATAACCGTTTTCCTTCACGTATGCAACGACTTCTTCAGGAGACAGGTGGCCGGACGTATTCGGATATTCATACAGCCCTGCAAGCAGTCCGGATGAAGGCCGTTTTTTCAGTGCTATCCCGTCCGGGGTCCGCACCAGCAGAACCGTTCTCTTCTCTCTCCGGATCCTTTTCTCTTTCAGACGGACAGGCAGTTCTGCAGTCAATGCCATCCTGTATGCTTTGCAGTATGTGCGGACAGGACACTCCTCACAGAGAGGCGCCCTGTTCGGGACACAGATCAGCGCACCGAGCTCTATCAGCGCCTGATTGAAACTTCCGGCTGCATTTTCTTCCTGTGTCTCCCAGTTCTGTTTCTGTTCAGGAAGAAACTGCATGGCAGAAAGAACTTCCGCCTCAATTTTTTTCCTGACACCCGGCTGAAGAATATTCTCTCTAAGGCCGGTCAGTCTGGCCCATACTCTCAGTACATTCCCGTCAACAGCCGGCGCACGAAGCCCGAATGCAATCGAAGCCACTGCCCCTGCCGTGTACGGGCCTATCCCCGGGAGGCGGATCAGTTCTTTATAGTCAGAAGGGAACACACCTTCTTTTTCCGAACAGATCATTTCAGCTGCTTTTTTCAGGTTGCGCGCGCGACTGTAATACCCCAGCCCTTCCCACAGTTTCAGGAGCTTTTCTTCCGCACAGCCCGCCAGAGCTTTGAGATCCGGGAGCTGTTCCGTAAACCTCTGATAATAACTGATTACCGTCTCCACACGCGTCTGCTGGAGCATGGTCTCAGAAATCCAGATCCGGTAGGGATCCGTTGTCTTCCTCCATGGAAGATCTCTCCCTGCAGCCGCATACCATTCCGTCAATGCCTTTACAAAACCGCCATCCATTTGCTATACTCCGAAACGAAATCCGAATAAGCCGCGTATATATACTGTACCGGCTTCTATTATCTCATAAACGGATGCACGAAGAGGTATGTTCATGCAGCAGAATATGATAAAAACAGATGCTATTTTTTTTGACGTGGACGGCACATTGTGGGATTCCACGGAACAGGTGGCTGTAACCTGGAAACAGGTCTGTCTTGAAGCCGGTCTTCCTGCAGATCACATCACCGGGGAAAGGATGAAGCAGGAATTCGGAAAGCTCATGGAAGATATTGCCGTCTCTCTCTTCCCCACTGCCGACAGGGACAAGATGATCTATCTGCTGAGGGAATGCACGCTGCGCGAGAATGATGACCTCAGAAAAAACCCGCCCCCTCTCTATGAAGGAGTCAGAGACCTGTTCATCCGGCTGAAAGAAAGAGGCATCCCTGTCATTATCATCAGCAACTGTCAGGCCGGGTATATTGAAGTCCTGATCGATTCCCATGAACTCGGACCATATATAACAGATCATTTCTGCCCCGGGGACACTGGACTGGACAAGGCAGACAATATCCGCCTCGCCATGAATAAATATAATTATAAAGCTCCCGTGTATGTCGGGGATACAGCCGGAGACGCTGCTTCTGCAGCAAAAGCAGGCGTGCCTTTTGTCTATGCGGCTTACGGATTCGGATCTGTCACAGACCCGGACTATTCCGTTCAAAAACCGATCGACATCGCCGCGCTGCCGGTCTTCTGATCATCCCGCTCTCTCAGACCCTGCCATTACGGATCAGAAAGTTCAGGAACGCATCACATCCCTCTTCGATATCACTGTACGCTGTATCGAAATCTCCTGTATACCAGGGATC
>CACZTA010000148.1 GCA_902783935.1 uncultured Lachnospiraceae bacterium
CGAATACACGTCACCCGGCACGGAAGCCGGAACCGTCTCCTGCCTCTCCCTGCTTCTCATCGTCCATCCGCTGTCCAGTTCAATCCGTTCCGCTGCACACATCTTTTTGCTCCTTACCCGTACTTGAAGAACTCTCAGATAATTATATAATAAAAGCAGAGAGTATAGATACATCCAGAACTCATCGGAAGGAGAATCACTATGGAATATAATCCGAGACCGGCCGTCCCTTTTTCAAATGTCCTCGCCGGGCTGATTCTGCTGCTCATCCCCGGACTGACTGCTTCCCGCGGCGGTCTGTATGCGCTGCGCTCCCCTGACCTTATTTTTTTCCTGCTTCTCGGTCTCTGCATGATTATCGGCGCAAACCGGCTCGTTCCCCTGATCCTCATTCTCTTCTGTGCACTGCCTTTTATCCGGGAACTCTCTCCGATGCCGTCCCCGCTCTTCTCGAGAATGCTATATTCCTTTACGCCCATATTGTCTGCCATGATCCTGGTTATTATATTCACCTTCGTCGGAAGCATTATGGAAAAAGGGCCGAAGCCGCTCCGCACCCCGGTCTGGTTTATTCCCGGTGCTCTTTTTCTGGCAGTCGGGCTTTTTTCAGACATGCGTTTTATTACCTCGTACCTTCCTTATATGCTCAGGAACCACGGTATGAATCTGTACATAATCTGCATAAATCTGGCTCTGCCTCTTCTCGGCATCGCCCTCATCATTTACTGTTTCCGCTACAGGCCGGATCCTGATGCCCGCGCTGCACTCAGTGCCGGGATCACCACTCCCCGGACCTTCGGGACGGCCAGTTCCTCCGGCGGGCAGTTCTCAGCCCGGAATGCGCCGCACAGACAGGCTGCCGTAAAGCAGGCAGGCAGACGGGGAACGCAGAAAAACCGTCCCTCAGGAAAACAGACGGCTGCCCACACCACCGGAAATGACCTGTTCTCTGACAGGGAGAGCGTCATCTACAACGGATTTGAAACAGCTCCCGATGTCCATTCCCTTGGAAAGCGGAACGGGCAGGACCTCTGGGACAGAAGAAAATAATAACCCCCCCTGCACTCGAATCTGTCGGGGCAGGGGGGTCTTATTTCTTAATTCAATTCCGGTTATCCGGATAATCCGTTAATAGCCGATCAGGGAGCCGGCGATCCAGTAGACATCTCCGTCATAGTAGACTTCATACCAGTTATAATCGCCCTTCCAGACATGATTGCCTGTCGTATAGACGGCTTCGCCGTTATAAGCCCTGCCGCAGACCTGGCCGTTCGGAGAAACCCTGAGATTTGCATAGTTGACAGAATCGTTATGAACGATGCGCCTTCTTCCACCGGTTACGTCCTCGAGAGCTTCATCATTGACTTTTTTGATTTCGTCTGACATTGTAAAATCCTCCTTCACATCTTTCTGCAGTTACAACCTCTTATCTGATACAGCAAATCTGTCTTGCTGTACTGATATACGTACACAGGGAAATAATCCACGCATTTTATGAATACTGTTCGATGATTTTCGCAATTGCGGGCAGGATCTGCTGTTTTCTGGACATCAGATTCTCCTGCAGCGAGTGTTCCTCCCCTTCTTTATCGGGAAATGCCTCCTGCGCCCATCCGGATCTCTTTCCCGCATAATAAATCACAGACCCGTTTTCAACGATGCTGGTAAACACCACGATCATCAGGTCAAGATTCTTTTTAACGGTATACGAATCGACGGCCGGCTGGATAGCTGCACTCTCGTGGCTCCTCGCAATCGCGGACTCGACAATTATCTGGGAGACCGCCAGCTTGCAGCCCTCGATCTCATAGAACTTGATATCCTGGCTGATCACTTCATTCAGGGATTTGCCGGTATTATTCGATGTGACGGCGAACAGGTCCCGGGCAAATTCCTCAATATCCAGATCCGCCATGGCTGCGAGAATATTTGCCGTGGAGCGGTCTCTGTCCGTCGTCGTCGGAGAATGGAAATCCATCGTGTCAGAGAGAAGCGCCCCCAGCAGAAGGCCGGCGAGATTCGGCGGGATCGGGATCTGGTTTTCCCTGAAAATCGTCGCGATAATCGTCGCCGTACTTCCCACGATCTCATTCCGGAATGCAACCGGCTGGGTGGTCGAAAAGTCATTGATCCGGTGGTGGTCGATGACTTCCAGCACCCTGGCCTCATTTGCAGCCCGGACAGACTGGGCAAATTCATTGTGATCCAC
>CACZTA010000149.1 GCA_902783935.1 uncultured Lachnospiraceae bacterium
AAAAAGAAGGCGGCCGCATTTTTCCGGAATGCGGCCGCCGGATGATTATTTCATTGTGATATTGCTGCAGTTGAAGTCACTGTAGCCGGCCCAGTGAGGCGTGAAATGTTCGATTCTGTCGCTGATCACGTACTGGTGCTGCAGGGAGAAGAGCGGAAGAACCGCGGCATCTTCCTGAACGATCTTCTCTTCGAGCGCATCGTATTCGGCGAGGCGTTCCGTCTCATCGACGATACTGCGGGCAGCCGTCACGCGGGCGAAGACATCCGCATCCGTGTAGTTGATGGAGCGGCCTTTTGCAGCTTCCACAGAGCCGAAGAAGGGCTCAAGGATGTTGGACGGATCATTATAATCCAGTGTCCAGGGGGATGTGAAGCACTGCATTTCCCCGCTTTTCCTGAGGGCCAGCCAGCTGGACTCGTCGTAGCTCTCAATATGCGCGTTGATGCCGACGTCCTGCAGATTCTGCTGAACGACCTGGAGGATGTTCTTCAGGTTGGCGGAGCCGGCTGCATTTTCCGCGAGTTCGAGATCAAAGCCGTTTTCATAACCGGCTTCTTTGAGGAGCGCTTTCGCACCTTCCGGGTCATAGGCGATCTTGCCCTGGTTGTCTTCGGTCCAGCCGATCGAGCCGGCCGGATAGATCCCGTCGACGAGGACCCCGTTTCCGCCGAAGAGGGAATCGAGCATGCCCTGGCGGTTGACGGCCATCTGGATCGCTTTGCGGACCCGGACGTCCCCGAGCGGCTCCACGTTTTCATTGAGGAAGACGAAGTAGGTGCCCAGGCGGTTGATTTTGACCATCTGATCCGCGTACTGTGTCGCGTAAGTGGATTCGACGATCGACGAATCGATGAAATCGCAGTCCAGGATATCGATCTCGCCGTTCTGGAATGCCATATTCATGGAAGCGGGTTCCGGATAAATCTTGACGTCAACTTCGGCCGCGCTCGCCGGCTCGCCCCAGTAGTAGGGGTTCCGGACCATGTGGAGGCTGTCGTTTGTATTCCATTCGGTCACCATGTACGGGCCGGAGCCGATCGTCTTCTCCGGAATGATGCCGAAATCGTCGCCGGCTTCTTCGAGGTTGGCCTTGCTCATAATGCAGCAGGTCGGTGTCGCGAGGACGGAGAGGAATCCGGCGAAGGGCTCTTCGAGAATGATCTCGAAATGGAGATCGTCGATGACGTTCACGCCTTCGAGCTCGTCCGTCTTTCCGTCAAGAATGTCCTGCGCGCCCTTAATGCAGGTGGTGAAGTCCGTCTGGACGCTTTCTTCGAGCGCAAACATGCGGGTGAAGGTGGCCTTGACATCTTCGGCGGTGAGCTTCGTCCCGTCCGAGAAGCAGACGTCGTCGCGCAGCGTGAAGGAGTAGGTCAGGCCGTCATCCGATACGGAATAATCTTCGGCAATGCTGTTGACGAGCTCAGTGGTTCCGTCGTCGTTCAGCTTTACGTCCAGCAGGGTGTCGAAGACGCTTAAGGGAACGGCGTAGTTGTCGGTTGTCTTGTGGACGTCCATCGTCTGGATATCCTTGCTCCACGCGATATGGAGGGTTTTGTCCTCGTCTGCGGAGACGCCGGCGCATAATCCGAGCGTCATCACGGCGGCGAGCAGAAGGCTAATAAATCCTTTTCTCTTCATAGTCAGTCTCCCTTATATTCATTGATGGTTTTTGAGTTCTGTGTACTCCTTATGCTGACAAAAGCATTATAACAGGAAGCGGCAGGTGATTTCAACTCGGGGGGTCCCCGGGCTGCCTTCAATCGGAGTTAAATTCAGGCAATTCTGCGGTCGAATTTACGTGAGATAATCATGCCGATTCCCTGCAGGATCTGGACGAGGGCGACGAGGATGACGATCGTCACGATCATGATGCCGGTCTCGTACCGGTAGTAGCCGTAGCGGATGGCAATGTCGCCCAGGCCCCCGCCGCCGACTGTGCCGGCCATGGCGGAATAGCCGAGAATCGTTCCCGTGACGATCGTGACGCCGACGAGAAGAGAGGTCCTGGCCTCCGGGATCAGGACTTTGCGGATGATGGTCATGTCATCCGCGCCCATGCTCGTGGCCGCTTCGATGACGCCCTTGTCGACTTCCTTCAGGGAAGATTCCACCATGCGGGCGATGAACGGGGCCGCCGCGATGACGAGCGGCACGATTGTGGCGCTCGACCCGTAGCTCTTGCCGACGATCATCTTCGTCAGCGGAATGACGAGGATGAGGAGGATCAGGAACGGGATGCTTCGCATGATATTGACGATGACGTCGAGGATCCGGTAGAGGACTGCGTTCGGGCGGATCCCGTCTTTATCCGAGATCGTCAGCAGGATGCCCACCGGCATCCCGAGAATGTAGCCGAAAAGCGTCGAGACAAGCGTCATGTAGAGCGTGTCCAGGGTGCCTTCGAACAGCATGGAAACCATTTCTTTCTGCAGGATCATCTTACAATTCCTCCACTACAAGCTTTCGTTCCTTCAGGTACGCGATCATCCGTTCGGCCGTGACGGGGTCCTCGGGGAGCTGCAGGATCATTTCCCCGACGGCGCTTCCGCCGATATCCTTTGTGTCCGCGTACATGATGTTGACGGGGGTGCCGAATGCGAGCGTCACATTTCCGACAACCGGCTCATAAGAGGACTGCCCGTCGAACACGATGCGGATCATATGCCTGCCGTGCATCAGGTCCACCGGACGGACGCCGCTGATGACGAGCCGTTTTGCCGCCTCTGTCTTCGGTGAGGTGAAGATGTCCCGCACGCTCCCCTGTTCCGCGACAACGCCGCTGTCGAGAACGGCGACCCGGCTGCAGATCTGCTGGACGACGCTCATCTCATGGGTAATGATGATGATGGTAATGTTCATCGTCTGGCTGATCGTCTGCAGGAGCTCGAGAATGGACCGCGTCGTCTGGGGATCCAGGGCGCTGGTCGCCTCGTCGCAGAGCAGGATTTCGGGATTATTGGCCAGGACGCGGGCGATGGCGACGCGCTGCTTCTGCCCGCCGGAGAGCTGGGAGGGATAGGCGAGCGCCTTGTCCTCCATGCTGACGGTCTTCAGCAGTTCCATGGCGCGCGCTTTTGCCTGTGCCCGCGGCACTTTGGAAATTTCCATCGGGAAGCAGATGTTGTCGATGACATTCCGCTGCATTAACAGGTTGAAATGCTGGAAAATCATGCCGATGTTCTGCCTG
>CACZTA010000150.1 GCA_902783935.1 uncultured Lachnospiraceae bacterium
ATGATCACAAAGGCCGGCAGGATGACTGTCAGTGTCGCAAGAACCGCGCCGGGCAGACCGCCCCGGACATTCCCCACATAGGTCGCGAGATTTACCATGACCGGACCCGGGGTACTCTCGCTGACAGCGATAATATATGTCAGCATTTCTTCGTCCATCCATCCGTAGGAAAGAACGACTTCCCTGATCAGGGGAATCGCCGCGTAGGCGCCTCCGAAAGAAAACAACCCGACTTTCAGGAAGCCGAGAAACAATTCAAGATAAACCATTTTCACCGCCCTTCTTCCCTGCGGAATCCCGCTTTCCGGCCAGGAAGGCAGCAAGGCTCACAGCACCCCCGCCCAGTATAAGTACGATTGAGGAAATGCCGGACGGAAAAATGTTAACACAAAACGCGGCGGCAAACGCGCAGGCCATGATCGCTATGGACAGCTTCTTTTTCTGCATCTTCCTGACCATCCGCGCAGCGGCATCCAGAATCAGGAGCCCTACGGCGATCTTAATCCCCCGGAAAGCATTTGCGATCCAGGTGATCTCCAGAAAATGATTCAGGAATCCGGATATCAGATAAATAATGCAGAAGGAAGGCAGAACCACCCCGAGCGTAGCTGCGGCAGCCCCTGCGGCTCCTTTCTGTTTATAACCGACAAATGTCGCGCAGTTGATGGCGATGGGCCCCGGCGTTGTTTCCGCAATGACGGTGATGTTCATCATATCGTCGTGGGTGATCCACCGCTTTTTCCTGACACAGGTATCTTCGATCAGCGCAATCATCGCGTATCCGCCGCCGAAAGTAAACAGCCCCACCCTGAAGAAGGTCAGGAACAGGTCCAAAAGGATCGGCATGTACTCACCTCTCTGCTTTATCTGCCAGTCGGGATTTCTCTGATCTTCAGGGGCTGCTCAAGCGTATACCCGCCAAGCTCTTCCAGTTTGCTCCGGAATGCTTCGCTGCCGAGCAGCCTGAGGAAGCACTGTACTTCCGGCATATCGAGGCTGTCCTTCCGCATGACAAAATCATACTCTTCTTCCCCCACGGGGATAAAATCCAGTCCCATCGCATGCGCCGCGGAATAAACACCCATGCCGCAGTCTGCTTCACCGGAGGCCACCTGGGCCGCGACCGCCATATGGGTGGCCGCTTCTTTATCATATCCGCTGACGTCCGCTGCCTGAATACCTGCCCGGCTGAGCTTATAATCCAGCAGCACGCGTGTGCCGGCACCCCGCTGCCTGTTGACAAACCGCACCCTTGTCAGGTCTTCGACGCCTCTTATGCCGAGCGGATTTCCGGGTGCGACAATAAGTCCCTGAACTCTTCCGACCGTCTTGACGAGGACCATCTCCTCTCCCGGGAACAGGGTGCGGATATATGACTCATTGTATATGCCGGTCTTCTCATCCATCAGATGGGAGGGCGCGATATGGGCTTCTCCTCTTTTCAGCGCCATCAGTCCCCCGAGGCTGCCGATGTGGGTACTTGACAGCCTCACGCCTTCCGGCTCACCCGACATCAGGTCGGAGATAATGTCAAGCAGCAGGTCGTGGCTTCCGATGCACACAAGCGTCCTGTCCAGTTCCTCCATTGTGCGGAACAGGCGGACAGAGACCGTTTCGCCCGCTTCGTACCCTTCCGTCTCCTGCGGGATGATGCAGAATCCGTCTGCCCTTACCATGCTCATCGCAGCGCCGGCGCCTCTCGCGAGGGGGGCGCAGACATACCGGCCTCCCACTTTTCCGACTTTGACGCGCACATACTCCCTGTGTCTGAGCGACGACACAAGCCTTCTCGTAAGGACAGCCTGAATGGTCGTGCCTTCAGCTTCTTTCTGCCCGGTCAGCGCACCGAGCAGGGGACAGACGAAGTTTTCCATCGCCAGATAAGCAGACACCGGATATCCGGGAATCCCGACCACAGGCTTTCCGCAGGCTCTGGCGAGAATGACCGGCTTCCCCGGCTTCATGGCGACCCCGTGAATAAACACTTCCCCGATTTCTCTGAGGATATGGACGGTATAATCCTCCGTTCCGGCGCTTGAACCGGCATTGACGATGACGAGGTCATTCTCATCCAGCGCCTTCTGCACGCTCTCCCTGATCGCGTCCGGATCATCCCGGACGATATCATATCTCATGGGAATTCCGCCGTTTTCACGGACCATCGCCTCGAACATCCTGGAATTCGATTCTATGATTTCCCCCTCCCGGGGGTTGTCATAAGGCTCTACGATCTCGGTCCCGGTCGGGATGATCCCGACCCGCGGCTGCCTGTATGCCGGAATTTCGGTTACCCCTCCCGACAGCAGGACGCCTATGTCAATCGGACGGATCCGGTGATTCCTCGTGAGAATCATCTCTCCGGAAATAATATCTTCGCCGATGGGCCGTACATGCTGCCAAGCCGGAGCAGACGACCGGATAATGACGCCGTCCGGTGTCTCCTGTATATCCTCCGCCATAATCACTGCGTCGTAAGGCTTCCGGATCGGATCTCCCGTGTCGACAATCATATAATCTTCGTCCGGTTTCAGAAGGACGGGCGATGACTCCGACGCCCAGTCTGTCCGGGAAGAAATGACAGCGATGCCGTCCATTGCCGCGGAATTATATAACGGGGACGAAAATTTCGCATACACAGCTTCAGCCGTAATCCGCCCGAGCGCATCTGTCACCCTGATCATTTCAGCCTGCGGCCTGATATCCCCGCGCAGTGCTTCGAGATAGGCCGCCCTTGCTTCTTCCACGGGCGTCGTCGTCAGATAAAGATTCCTTTGCATAGTGTACTCCCTTTATTTCCAGAGGCGGACGTTCACCGGGTCTCCCGCCCGGACGCCTTCCTGGTTCTCGGTCATTTCAAAATATCCGTCAGCCCGGCTCATCGGTGAAATCATGCCGGACTTCGCAAATACCGGCACCGCTTCGATGACACCGGCTTTTTCTGTCAGCTTGACAAGCTGGAAGGTGCGCCGTCCCGGCGCCGACTGGACATTG
>CACZTA010000151.1 GCA_902783935.1 uncultured Lachnospiraceae bacterium
TCAGGCATCGAGATGATGAAATCATGGATATTCGCGATCCGGCAGGCGGCTTCCACTTCCGCGGGAGCGGCGTCGTCCTTCGCATAAAGCAGGTTGTCCATGATCGTTCCGTTAAAGAGATAAGTCTCCTGCGTGACAACGCCGATGTTCCGGCGGAGATATTCCAGATCAAAACTGCGGACATCCACACCGGCTATGGAAACGGATCCGTCCAGCACATCGTACAGTCTGGGGATCAGGTTGACGATGGTGGATTTTCCGGAGCCGGACGGGCCGACGATCGCGTACATTTTTCCGCCGGGCACACAGAAGCTGACATCCTCCAGGATAACAGTCTCCGGATCATACCCGAAACGGACATGGCTGTAGACGATATCCCGGTCAGCGACGTCCGGTTTCAGGCCGTTTTCGGGACTGGTAATGGTATTCTTCCGGTCGAGATAGTCAAAGATGCGGGAAAAGAGTGCGAGTGACCGCGTGAAATCGACCTGTATGTTCAGAAGGGACTCCACCGGGCGGTAGAGGCGGTTGACGAGGGCGACGGTGGCGGTGACCGTGCCTACGGTCAGGGCCGGATCGAGATTGTTGATGATAAACACGCCGCCGGCAAAATAAATCAGCAGCGGGCCGAGCTGGGTAAACATGCCCATGAGGACGAAGAACAGGCGGCCGCTGCGGGATTCCTTCAGGGAGAGCTTTGTCGCTTCGTCATTTATCTGAATGAAACGCTGATATTCTTTTTCTTCCCGCGTGAAAAGCTTGACCAGGAGAGAGCCGCTGACAGACAGCGTCTCATTGATCATCTGGTTCATTTCGTCGGTTTTCGCCTGGCTGAGTGTGAGAAGGGAGAACCGCTTTCTGCCGGCCGACCGGGTCGGCAGGATCAGCAGCGGGATGACCGCGATGCCGGCCAGCGCCAGCGGGCGGCTCATGGAAAACAGCGCAATAAGCGTCGTGATGACGATTGCGGTATTATTGACAACAGAAGCGAGTGTGCCGCTGATGACGGAACTGACGCCGCTGATGTCCGTATTCATCCTGGTGATGATATCTCCCTGTTTTTCAGAGGTGAAAAATGCATGCGGCATATACTCCAGATGTCGGTACATCTGGTTCTTCATGTCGAATATGATGCGCTGGGAGATCCACGTGTTGATATAGTTTTCGAGGAGGCCGATCAGCTGGCTTGCGCTCATCGCGAGGAGGGCATACACCAGCAGACGGACCAGCAGTGCCATGTCTTTCCCGACCAGTGCATCATCCACGATTCTGCCGGTGATGATGGATGGAAGCAGTCCGATGACGGAGGAAAGGAGAATTGTCAGAAATACGAGCAGAAACTGGCGGCGGTAGGGTGTCAGATAGGACAGAATGCGCAGAAGCAGCTCTTTGGACAGCTTCGGCGCATTCTTTTTTTCTTCTTCGGTAAGGAACCCGCGGGCTCCGGGACCGCCTCTCATTCCGGGCATGGCAAATACCTCTTCTATCTCAGGCTGTCAGCGTTCCGTTCCGCGGAAAAACAGGCCCAGCATGCCGGGGCCCACATGGGAGCCCGAGAAGGGTTCATGCTGACAGATCGTGATGGGAACATCAGGTGTAATCTCCCGCACGAGCCCCGCAAGGATTTCCGCATCCTGCAGGCAGTCGCCGTGGGAGATGAAGATTTTCTGTTCGCCGGAACGGACCCGCTTCTCTTCAAATTTCTGTACGAGCCCTTCGATGGATTTTCTGCGTCCCCGCACCTTGGCGCACGAGATAATGTGCCCGGTCTTATCTCCGAACAGGATCGGTTTTATATTGAGGAAGGTGCCGATTTTCGCCGTGAATCCTTTGACCCGGCCGGTGCGCTTCAGAAAATTCAGATCATCGACTGTAAAATACTGACATGTATGAGGCACTTCCTCATCAAGAATCGAGGCGGCTTCTCTGGCATCGACGTCCTGCCTGCTCAGCTCGGCTGCACGGATCGCCAGCATGCCGTTTCCGAATCCGCAGCCGAGTGAATCCACGATATGGACAAACCGGCCGCTGTACGTCTCCATCAGCTCCTGTGCGGCATTGCGGGCGGCATTATAAGTTCCGCTGATACCGGAACTCATGGAAATATAGATAATATCCAGGCCCTTCTCAAGAACCGGGGCAAAGCTGGATAAGAACAGGTGCGTATTAAGGAGTGTTGTCTGAACGACTTTTCCGTTTCTGAGGCCTTCATAAAATGTATGGCCGTCAAAAGAATCGACATCACCCAGGTAAGTTTGCGGTTGACCGTCCACGGTATAATCACAGGGCAGAAGAGAAATTCCCTCCAGCAGGCTTTTGGGCAGATTAGCAGTGCCATCCGCAAATACAGCAAAAGACATAATGAAACCTCCTGTTTGTATACTATGATGACATATCTTAATGATAATACATTTTCGCTGATAATGATATTGATAAAAACAAAATAAATTTGCTTCATGTCTCCTGTTTTCAAGAAGATCACTTCGTTTTATAATTGTTACAGAGAAGTTCCTGAAGGATACTGTCAGAGAGAAGTGCAAAATACGGGGAATATGAAAAAGATGAGGCTGCTGAAAAACATAATAACAGGCATCCTGCTGGCTGCCGCTGTTATGCTGGCGAATACTCCTGCATGGAGTTTTCCGGGAGTACACGAAGTCAGGGCAGACGGCGGAAAGGATAAATCTGAGGAAGACGGCGATTTTTTTATCTACCTCGGGGAAATGTCATGGAGCTCAACGCCTGAGGAGGCGGTGTACATCCTGGGAGGAAGCCTTAGAAAAGAGAAATCAAAGAATTATTCCTTTGACCATTTTACGGCGACAGATATAAAGGGAACGGTATTCGGCGTCGTCGGATTCACGAATGAAGGGGA
>CACZTA010000152.1 GCA_902783935.1 uncultured Lachnospiraceae bacterium
AGACGATCCAAAACCGCGTCTGAGCATTGTCGGCTTTGTAGGCGATGATGACGATGACGACGATGACGATGACTTCGACGTTTTCGGCGAAGATTTTTCGGACGACGAGCCGGTCTGGTCCCGTGAGGAGATAATCGGGGACATATATAGGGAAGTCAAGAAACTCCTTGACCTCGGGACAGATTACGGGTTCGACAGGAACCTCTGGCAGGATTACCTGACCTTTGTTATCATGACCAACGAGAATTCGTTCAGCATGATAACTGAGCGCGCGGGAGAACAGCCGGGGTCGGTCGATCATTTTGCCAAAGCCGACTTCAAGGTCTTCATGGAACTCTTCCATTACGATTTCTCGGAGATCGAGTCCATGCTGGGGATCGACTGTTTCTCGGTCCTCACCGATTACAAAGCTATCGCCAAGAAAGAGAACCGCTACAACAGAAATGTAAGCGACCTCGTGAGATCGCTTTCTGCCAACCTTGCAGAGGCAAAGGACGAGAACGAGTTCTTTGATCTTGTCACGGCTCACTACAGGAAATACGGCGTGGGCATGATCGGTCTGAACGCCGCGTTCAGAGTACAGCCTCTTCCGCAGGTCCGTGAGGATGACGATGAGGACCGGAGCAGAATGAGGCGTGGGGCAGAAGCCGCGATATTCAGGAATGCCGGCGATGTCGATCTGGTCCCGATTTATAATACCGACAAAGTATTGCTGTCGGATCTCGTCGGATATGAGCTTCAGAAGACTGAGCTCAGGCGGAACACGGAAGCGTTCCTCGCGGGAAAAGCATCCAATAACGTACTTCTCTACGGCGATGCAGGTACCGGAAAGTCATCAAGCGTAAAGGCGCTGATCAACGAGTATTACGACAGCGGGCTCAGAGTGATTGAGATATACAAGCACCAGTTCAAGAGCCTCTCCGCGGTTCTCGCGCGCATCAAGAACAGGAATTTCAGATTCATCATTTTCATCGACGATCTCTCGTTTGAAGAAAATGAGGTTGAATACAAGTATCTGAAAGCTGTCATTGAAGGCGGGGTCGAAGACCGACCGGAGAATGTCGTGATCTACGCGACCTCCAACAGAAGGCATCTGGTAAAAGAAACCTGGAAAGACAGAGCCGACATGGAGCACAACGGCGACGTTCACCGCTCAGATACGGTGGAAGAGAAGTTGTCGCTTGCAGCGCGTTTCGGTGTCAAGATACTCTATACGATCCCGCGGCATAATGAGTTCCAGGAGATGGTGCTTGCCATCGCGAGACGCCGCGGACTGGATCCGGAAGAATGGCCTGACGAGAAGCTTCTCTCCGGCGCGACGGCATGGGAACGCCGCGCGGGAGGCCCGACCGGAAGAGCAGCGCACCAATACATCACATATCTTATGGCACAGTAATGAAAGGAATTGGAATGTCAAAAGTATACTTCACAAAGGAAATGTCACCGGAAGCAGTAGTACGTATGTTTGACATGATTGGCGGACTTGATGGAAAGGTAGCTGTAAAAGTCCATTCCGGAGAGGAAGGGAACCAGAATTATCTTCATCCCGAGTTCTGGAAGCCGGTAGTCGAGCATGTGAACGGTACGATCGTCGAATGCAACACCGCTTATGACGGTGAACGGAATTCGACAGAGAAGCATCTCAAACTGCTCGAGCGCCACGGATGGAACAAATACTTTGATGTCGATTTGATGGACGAAGAAGGCCCGGATGTTGAACTCCCCATTAAAGGCGGCAAACATCTCGATACCGATATCGTGGGAAAAGACCTGATGAACTATGATTCGATGCTCGTTCTTTCCCATTTCAAAGGTCATCCGATGGGCGGATACGGCGGGGCTCTCAAGCAGCTCTCGATTGGATGCGCTTCCACGGCGGGAAAGGTCAAGATCCATTCCGCAGGCAAATACACAGCGGCTGACGACCAGTTCGTGGTATGGGACGATCACGCGGACCAGGATGATTTTCTCGAATCAATGGCAGAAGCAGCGTCCGCTGTAGTCGATCATTTCGCCGGAAAGATCGTCTATATCAACGTAATGGCGAATATGTCCGTAGACTGCGACTGCTGTGCTGTCGCAGAAGATCCCTGTCTGAAAGACATCGGCATTCTGGTCTCACTTGACCCGGTTGCGATAGACAGGGCGTGCATAGACCTCGTACTCGCGTCCGACGACCACGGAAAAGAACACTTCATGGAAAGGGTAACGTCAAGGAACGGTGAGCATACGATCGACAGAGCCGCGGAACTTGGTGTGGGAAACAAAGAATATGAACTGATAGAAGTCTGAAACAGGCTGCGTTGAATTCAGAAGTAAACAAAGACCCGGGCTGCCACATGGCAGTCCGGGTTTTCAGTTGCGAATATGCGCGCCGCGCTGGCGCGGCTTTGTTATGTCAGCAGCGTTCGATTATTTCACGCAGCCACTTGTAAGTATTCTTCCAGGATTCGATGCCCACGCGCTCGTTCGGGGTGTGTACGTCCGGTGTGGTCGGCATCATGACGATCATGTCAGTAAGCCCAAGCTTCTCGCTGATCTCGCCAGCATCGAGACCGGAGTGGAGATGCTGGACGATGAGTTCTTTTCCTGTTGCTTCTCTGTAAACGTCTGCCCAGAGCAGGATGAGGGGAGAATCGATGGGAACGTGGTAACCCGCGTACCAGATCGTCTTTTCCATATCCATTCCGGAAAGCTCAGCGTAGTCACCTGCGAGGGCAAAGAGCTCCTCGACGTCTACCGGCCAGTTCGAGCGGCAGACCATGTCGCAGTCGAGGCGCCTGTCTTTCATGTCGATTATCGACAGGTTGAATGAGCCGGACACGAGCGAAAGGTCGTCCGGATCTCGCTTAAGCGCTCCGACGGGAAGAAGTTCGATGAATCTGATGACGCGAAGGCTTCCTTCCGCGCTCGACACTCTGGCGCCGGAAGCGTTTACCGGGG
>CACZTA010000153.1 GCA_902783935.1 uncultured Lachnospiraceae bacterium
CCGGATCTCATTCCTCTGAAAAGCTTCGCTAAGATAGTCCTCAATGCAAGTCCTCTGAATTTGTTATACTTTCAGCGAAATCCTTTCTGCAGATTCATTTCCTCTATAGAATATACCTCTTTTCCCCTGTCGTAAATAACAAATCGGGAGGAAAAAAGCCTCAGTTGTCCGCAACCGTGAAATGAAAGAAGCCCACCCGGCGGGCGTCATCACGTGTGAAAATCACACATGAGGAACGCTGCCGGTTGGGCAGGATTTTAAGTAATTAACAGGTTCGTCTTCTCCTCAGCACAAACGCTGCAGCGGCAAGCGCCATCATCGTCACGCCGAACAGGTAAATCTTCGTTGTCCCGGGGCCTCCGGTCTTGGGCAGCTCGTAGCCGCCGGTATTGGTAATATAAATCGTAAAGGTGTCG
Organism: uncultured Lachnospiraceae bacterium; assembly: GCA_902783935.1. Lineage (GTDB taxonomy): Bacteria > Bacillota > Clostridia > Lachnospirales > Lachnospiraceae > Chordicoccus. Next base: position 417 of record CACZTA010000153.1, read on the forward strand.
CTTTCGGCATCATACTTCAGGCCTTTTCCGGTTTTCGAAAGAGTCGTCTGTTCGTCATAGCAGATCTGAAGCGATGACGTATTCACCGGACTGTCATCCGATCCGGAATCGTCTGAGCCGCCGGCCTGTGATCCGGGCGGCCTGTCTTCGATTTTAATTACCACCGCGTCAGTTTTCATATTGTACCCGGCGGGGGCTGCGGTCTCAACCAGATGGTAGGTGCCGGCTTCAAGTTCAAAAACATTCTGTTTCCCGACAGCCAGCAGTCCGTCTTTACCTGAGGTCATATCGCTGTACATCGGATCCGTCTCCTTTGCACCGCCGGTCACTCTGTACAGGTCAAATACGGCGCCTTTCAGTGCCGTTGAAAACGGATTCGTGATATCAACCTTCTTAAACTGTATTTTACGGACAGATTTCGCGTTGCTGATCGTCAGGGTATAAGTGACAACGCCGTCTTTATCCTCTGAAGTAATGCTGCAAAGCGGGTTCCGGTTTTCTGCGATGGAGACTGTTCCCTCCTGGCTGATTGTGAAGAGAATGTCCTCCGTCAGCTTGTCAAATCCTTCAGGAGCAGTTGTCTCTGTCAGATAGTAAGTTCCGGCAGCCAGATCCTGCGTAATCTTCGGGATCACGCCGTCGTCGCCCGTCTCAAGATCCTCATACCCGGTCAGGGGCGAATAGTCTTTTCTGCGATTTCCGCTGCCGTCCTCAACCTGGCGATACAGGGCGAAATGAGCGCCGGAAAGCAGCGCCTGATTCTCTCCGGTTTTAACAGCCTTAAGAACCATTTCTTTATTCTTCACCGTAATCACCGGCATGAGTGACTCATCCGCATCTCTGCGGGCCTGATCCGGCACATCCAGATCACACATCTCAAGAACAGAATCCTCTCCGTCGAGAGATACCTCACTGCCATCGACAGTGATCGTAAGCTCTCCGGGAAGACCCTGGTATCCCTTCGGCGTTCCTGTTTCCGAGAGCGTATACTCCCCGTTCGCCAGATAGGCAACTGTGACGAGGCCGTCCTCATCTGAAGTATACTTTTCCTGACCTACTGCGTGGCCTTCTGCGTCCTTCAGTTCAAATTCGGCACCGGCGAGAGGAGTGCTTCCATCCCACGTGGTTTTTCTGATGATGATACCACTGCGGGCATTTGTAACCGTATCGGTCCGGACATTCCCCGCTCCGCCGGCATAACTGCCCTGCGTATAGCTTGCCGAGTACGTATACTCTTTCTCCTCAGATTCTCCCTGCTGTTTTCCGGTTACGACCAGTTTCTCTCCCTGGCCGACAATCCTGAGCCCGGAGTCCTCGTGAACGACTTCCCTGATCACATACTGATCAAATGTCTTTCCCTCCTCCAGTTTATCGTAGTACCAGTACAGGGTTTCCGATCCGGATTCCATCGTTCTCAGGGAATCCGGAACTATATCCAGGCTCCCGTCAGCATTTTTTGTAAATACGGCAAATTCAATCGCCGAATGGGATTCCATATAATCCGCATCGGACCAGATCTTCCTGACGGTAAGTCCCCAGCCCCGCTGGTTCCGGACTTCGATCTCCGGATCGCTGTTGTCGCGGATAATTCCGGCATTTGCGCTGTCGCCTTCTTCTGTCAGATAAGATCCCTCCACGCGGTGGTATCCGTCATTCTCACGCAGCGTATAGCCGGCCGGAATCTCATAATCGCGTTCTTCCACCATAAACTTTGCGCCGACAACCAGTTCACGGACAACGACGCTGTATCCGGCGGGTATCTTGGAGATAGATCCGTTCGGAGAAGTTGTGAATGTCGCGGAAGCCTTGTCTGCCGCGGAGAGCTTATCCCATTCATTTCCAACGGGAACAAAACTCTGGGAAGGATTATCCCATTTACAGTAGGCGCCCTCATCATTCATGACATGATACGCATGCATATTTGCCAGGGCAGGCTCATCATCGGTCTCCATCCCGAGATACAGGCGGAAGGAGAATGTCGTCGGATCCTCTTCCCGGCTCAGTGTCTTCTCTCCGGTTTCATCATAAAGCCGTTTTGTTATTTTCAA
>CACZTA010000154.1 GCA_902783935.1 uncultured Lachnospiraceae bacterium
GCGGTGGCAAAGAAAGTCGGCGTAGACGATTATTACGCGGAGGTTCTGCCGGAAGAAAAAGCAGCCTTCATCCGCAGGGAGCATGCCCTGGGAAGAAAGGTCATAATGGTAGGAGACGGTGTCAATGATTCTCCGGCCCTCTCAGAATCAGACTGCGGTGTCGCAATTAACAGCGGCGCTGCTATTGCGAGAGAAATTGCGGACATAACGATCTCAGAAGATGATCTTCAGGCCCTTGTGATTCTGAAAAGGCTCAGTGACAGCCTGATGGCCAGGATTCATGGAAACTATCGGAAAATTATTTCCTTCAATTCTTTCCTGATGCTGATGGGCGCGCTTGGGGTTTTTCCTTCCGCGACAACGGCATTACTTCATAATATTTCAACCGTAGGCATCAGCCTGAGCAGTATGACGAACCTCCTTCCGGAGAGAAGCCGGGTCTGACGCTGAACAGGTGCAGACAAAAGTAAGAGGCTCTGCTCCCGGAATGGGGAGCGGAGCCTCTTTAAGCGGACGCTTTTTTATGATATTCTTATCCCGGAGTTTATAAAAAGCGAGTTATATGAGGAATTCTGAGAGACATGGAAAATCCTTCTGAACAGCGAACCGGCAGCGGAAATGGAATTTCCCGCGAAAAGATGATCATCAGGACAAGTATTATCGGGATCATCGCAAATGTATTTCTTGCCGGATTCAAAGCAGTGATCGGCCTGATGACAAATTCGATCGCCATCGTTCTTGACGCAGTCAATAATATTTCCGATGCAGGCAGCTCACTCATTACCATCGTCGGCACGAAGCTGGCCGGCAGGGAGCCTGACAAAAAGCATCCGTTTGGCTATGGGCGGATCGAATACCTGAGCGCCATGATCATCTCCGTGATCGTGCTCTATGCCGGTATTACTTCCTTCGTTGAATCCGTGAAGCAGATCATTCATCCGGAGACGCCGGAGTATAATACCGTTTCACTGATCATCGTCGCGGTCGCTGTAGTCGTCAAGATCCTGCTGGGGCGTTATGTCAAGGGCGTCGGGGTCAGGGTGAAATCAGATTCGCTGATCAATTCCGGTGAGGACGCCACTCTGGATTCCGTTATCTCGGCGTCTACACTGGTTGCTGCAGGGATATTCCTGATTTTCCGCATATCTCTGGAAGCATGGCTCGGGGCGGTTATCTCTGTTGTGATCATCAAATCCGGTATCGAAATGCTCCGGGATACAATCTCGCAGATTCTAGGAGAACGCAATGACATAGAACTGGCCAGGGCGATCTACGGGACGGTTACCGGCTTTCCCGGTGTGGAGGGAGCCTATGACCTGGTTTTAAATAATTATGGCCCTGATACCTGGACCGGGTCCATTCATATTGAAGTGCCGGACACGTATTCTGCGGACAGGCTGGACCAGCTGATCCGGGAGATTACCATGAAGGTGCTTAAAGAGCACCATGTCATCCTGACAGCTGTCGGGGTGTACTCCGTTAATACGAAGGATGAGGAAGTCATAGCTACGAAGGAGAAGGTCCGGGAAATTGTCTTCTCCCACGAGTATGTCAGGGAAATGCACGGATTCTATCTCCTGAAGGATCAGAAGGCCATGCGCTTCGATGTGGTGATCAGTTTTGACGCGAAAGACCGCAGGGCTGTCTTCAGGGAAGTCATCGCTGATGTACAGAAGGCATTCCCCGGCTATGAACTGCAGGCTGCGATGGATACGGATTTTACCGAGGAGTAAAAAGAACAAACCGCATTCCCGATTGACAAAAAACTGGCAAAATGTAATAATAAAACAGGTATATTAACCGGCAAAACTATCAGAAAAACACAGGAGGCATTTTATGGAGATTCTTGCGTCAATCGCTTCTGTTATTTTACTCTTGGTTATCACGTGGCAGGTACTTGGTTCAATTTGGAACATCGTCAGTATTGTCAGGGGATTATTTGAAGGCTGAAAATATTCCTTTGCCATATATTTCATAGATAACCGGCAGAGCCGGACTCGGATTTCACCTTCGGACTGATATGAAACTGACGTATCAGTCTGAGGGTTTTTTTCTGCAGTAGAGGCTTTCTGCTCTGTTCCCGGTAAATGTATATACCGGTACTTGATGCTATAAGAACTGCAGGGTGAAGATTTGTCATGATCGGTATAGGAATTGATACAGGCGGAACCTGTACGGATGCTGTTATTTATGATCTTGACAGCAGGGCGATTCTTGCCTGTGCCAAGACGCTGACAACAAAAGAAGATTTGAAGACCGGCATTGACCGGGTGCTGCAGAAGCTGCCGCAGGAACTGCTGGAACGATGCACACAGATTGCGCTTTCCACGACGCTTGCGACAAATGCCTGTGTAGAAGATAAAGGCGGACACGGCAGGCTGATCCTGATCGGTGTGAACGAGAAGGTATTTAATGAAACCCACGCTTCCTACGGGATAAAAAATACCGGGGATGTCATGCTGGTACCGTGCCGGATTACGCAGGATGCGGACAACTGTACGCCTCCGGACTGGGACGCCTTCAGAAGAGTGCTGCCGGCGTTCCTTGAAGGCTGTGACTGTGTCAGTATCGTGCAGCTGTATTCCGCAGATTATCAGGGCGCTTTTGAGAAGCATGCCGCGGAGATCGTGCAGGAAATAAGCGGGATTCCGGTGATACTCGGAAATACGCTGTTTCCGGACCGCAATGCGATCCGCCGCGGATCCGGTGCGCTGCTCAATGCGCGCCTGATTCCCGTGCTGCATGAGTTTCTGACTGCGATCAGGGACGTGTTTGCCCGCAGAAATATGAATTTGCCGATTGCGATAATCCGGAGCGACGGCTCACAGATGTCAGAGGACTATGCTGCCGGAAGGCCGGTAGAAACTCTTCTGTGCGGACCGGCCGCCAGCGTCATCGGCGCAGCAGAACTCTCTCATGAAGAAGATGCCGTGATTGTCGATATCGGCGGTACGACGACGGATATTTCGATGATCAGGGGAGGCCTGCCGAAGAGAGCGGAGAACGGCATCCGGGTCGGCGCCTGGAAGACCTTCGTCAAAGGTCTCTATGTGGATACATTCGGACTAGGTGGTGATACGGCGGTCCATTATGATTTCGGCGGCCGTGTTTTTCTGGAAAATTATCGCGTCATTCCTCTTTGCAGTCTCGCAGCGCAGTATCCGCAGGTGACAGAACAGCTGAAAAGACTGAATGAAGCGCAGCGGTTTCACACATACTGGCTGCATGAGTTTTTTGTACTGGTGAAGGAACCTCCATTAGACCGTCATTACAGTGAAGAGGAACGGAGTCTCTGTGAAGCGCTTCACGGCGGGCCGCTGTCGATGGAACAGGCTGCGAAGGCAGCGGGGAAAGATATTTATACTCTGCATCCGGAGGCACTTGAGAAGGACGGCATCATCATGAGGGCAGGCCTGACTCCTACGGATATTATGCATATCCGAGGAGAATATACGGCGTTTGATGCGGAAGCATCCCGGCTGGCAGCAGAATATGTCGTCCGCTCCGCATCGCCCCGGACGGTCGGAGAACTGTGTGAAGAAATCTATGACCTGATTGAGAAAAGGCTTTATGAAAATATCCTGAGGATTCTGATAACGTCTGAATATCCGGAATTCAATGAGACGGATCCGGACCGGCAGATGAGGGACCTGATCGGGATTAATTACCGGACGGCAAAGAATCATCTTGCAGAGAACGCGTTTTTTACACCTTCTTTCCGGCTGCGGGCGAAGCTGGTCGGCGTCGGTGCCCCCGCACATATTTTTCTGCCCCGGGTGGCAGAGCTGCTGCAGACGGAAGCCGTCATTCCGGAATATGCCGCTGTTGCGAATGCAGTCGGAGCGATTGCCGGAAAAGTCACATCGGTCATTACGGTTGAAATCAGGCCTGCCGATGCGGACAAGCCGGCGGCATATGAGGTCTTCTCTTCCGGCAGCAGGCAATATTTTGAGACTTATGAGGAAGCGCTGGAATATGCAAAGC
>CACZTA010000155.1 GCA_902783935.1 uncultured Lachnospiraceae bacterium
GTGATCGAGAAAACGGAAGCATTTGTCAGTATCGATGTCAACACAGGCCGGTCAGTGAAAGGAAAGATCCCTGAGGAGACTTACCGCAGGGTCAATCTGGAAGCCGCGCAGGAGATCGCCCGGCAGATGGCGCTCCGGAACCTGTCGGGAATGATCCTCGTCGACTTTATTTCCCTTGATCATCCGGATCATCAGGAAGAACTTGTGGGCGTCATGAAGAAGCTCGTGAAAAAGGATCCCGTCTACACGGAAGTCGTGGACCTGACACCGCTCGGGATTATGGAAATCGTCCGCAGGAAAGTGAGAAAACCTCTTGCGGAAGTGTTATCGTTATGCTAAACTCTTAGGGTATGCCGCACGGAGAGGTCATAAGTCTGCATCGCGCAGCACCGCATCCGGCGAGTATTGTGAATAAGGAGGTGTCTTTCATGTATGCAGTGATTGCTACCGGCGGAAAGCAGTACAGAGTATCCGAAGGTGATATCATCAACGTCGAAAAGCTCGGCGCAGAAAAGGGCGAGAAGGTCGTCTTTGACCAGGTCCTCGCGATCGGCGGCGAAGCGATGAAAACCGGCGAAGCTGTAAACGGTGCAACAGTCGAAGCGGAAGTGATCCGCAACGGCCGCACAAGAAAAGTGATCGTTTACAAGTATAAGCCGAAGACCGGCTATCATAAGAAGAACGGCCACAGACAGCATTTCACGACCGTGAAGATCAGCAAGATCAACGGTTAATATGATCACGGCAACAGTTTACCGGAGAGGAGACCGCTACTGCGGGTTTGAAATCTCGGGACACGCCGGATATGCCGACAGCGGTGAAGATATCATCTGCGCCGCGGTCTCAGCCCTTTCGATCAATGCGGTCAACTCGATCGAATCTCTGACAGACGATCAGGTTGAAGCAGAGGAGGGGGACGGCTATCTGAAGTGTACGTTCCCGGAGGGGCTTTCCGAAGCAGGTATCCTGCTGATGGAATCCATGATCCTGGGAATCCGACAGACAGCGGAGTCCGTTTCGGAGGAGACGGGAGAACCGTTTCTGAAACTAGTATTTGAGGAGGAACAGTCATGCTGAATATGAATCTTCAGCTTTTCGCTCATAAAAAGGGTGTCGGCTCCACAAAGAACGGCCGCGATTCCAAAGCGAAGAGACTCGGAGCAAAAAGAGCGGACGGTCAGTTTGTAAAAGCGGGCAACATCCTTTACAGACAGCGCGGCACACACATCCATCCGGGTGAAAATGTCGGCATCGGCGGAGATGATACGCTTTTTGCCAAGGCTGACGGCATTGTCCGTTTTGCAAGACTCGGCAGAGACCGCAAGCAGTGCTATATCGAGCTTGTTGAAGAAAAAGCCGAGTAATCGTAAGTGAGACACGAAAAGCTTCGAATCGAAAGATTTGAGGCTTTTTTTGATATTCCGGAACCGGGGGAACAGACATATGTTTGCAGATTTTGCAAGAATCCATATAAAATCAGGCAAAGGCGGAGACGGGCACGTCAGTTTCCGGAGAGAGAAATATGTGCCTGCCGGCGGGCCTGACGGCGGCGACGGCGGACGCGGAGGGGACGTCATTCTCGAAGTTGACCCGTCGATGAACACATTGTTTATTTATAAGCACAGGTATCAGTTCCGCGCGGAAGACGGGGAGCAGGGCGGAAAAAAGCGCTGCCACGGAAAGGACGGCGCAGACATTGTCCTGAAAGTACCGGAAGGGACGATTCTCCGCGAGGAGCATTCAGGAAAAATCATCGCGGACATGTCCGGAGACAACCGGCGCCAGGTCATCCTGAAGGGAGGGTCCGGCGGCAGGGGCAACATGAACTTCGCGACCCCCGTGAACCAGGCGCCCCAGTACGCGGAACCCGGCAGACCGTCCATGGAACTTGACTGCACGATGGAACTGAAGCTCGTGGCGGATGTCGGCCTTGTCGGCTTCCCGAATGCAGGGAAGTCCACTTTCCTCGCCAGGGTGACAAACGCTTCCCCGAAGATTGCGAATTATCCCTTCACGACGATCGACCCGAACCTCGGCGTCGTCGACCTGGGAGACGGCAGGGGATTCGTGATTGCCGATATGCCGGGGCTTATCGAAGGCGCTTCCGAAGGCGTCGGACTGGGATTCCGTTTTCTGAGACATATCGAGAGAACGAGGGTGCTGATTCACATCGTGGATACCGCATCATTTGACGGCCGCGACCCCGTGGAGGATATCCGTCAGATCAATGCGGAGCTCGAAAAGTTCAATCCGGCGATCATGAAGAAACCCATGGTGATCGCCGCCAATAAAATCGACGTCTCCGCCTACCTGGAGGATAATCCGCTCGAACGGATCCGCAGTGAATTCGAACCCCTCGGGTATAAGATTTATCCGATCTCCGCGGTCAGCGGGGAGGGCGTCAGGGAACTTCTCTACGATGTTCGAAAACTGCTTGATACGACTGCGCCGGAAACAGTATACTATGAACAGGAGTTCTATCCGGAAGACATGATCGCAAATGCGGACCTCCCGTACACCATCGAAAAAGAGACCGGCAGGAACGGGGAAACGGTCTATGTCGTCGAAGGACCGAAGATCGACCGCATGCTCAGCTATACCAATCTTGAATCCGAAAAAGGCTTCCGCTATTTCCAGCAGTTCCTGAAGCGCGCTGGCATCAGCGACGCGCTCCGTCAGGCGGGGATCAGCGAAGGCGGGACCGTGCGCATGTACGGACATGTATTTGAATTCTACGATGAAGAGGCGGACACAGAATGAATCTGACAAGTAAACAGCGCGCCTACCTGAAAAGCCTTGCCATGACGATGCAGCCGGTCCAGTATTTCGGCAAGGCATCCCTGACGGAAGAAAATCTCCGGAATGTGGAGGAAGCACTCGCGGCGCGCGAACTGATCAAACTCGGGGTCCTGAAGAACTGCGACGACGATCCCCGGGAGATAGCAGAGGCACTGGCGGAGAATACCGGAGCCGAAGTCGTTCAGGTAATCGGGAAAAAGATCGTCCTTTACCGCGAGGGAAAGGATGACAAAAAGAAGATTGAGCTGCCGAAACGCAGATAACCATGTTACGGAGCAGATTCCATGAAGATCGGCATTATGGGAGGGACGTTTGATCCCATTCATATCGGACATCTCATTCTGGGAGAGACGGCATACAGGGAATGCGGGCTCGACCGGGTGGTGTATATGCCCGCAGGAAATCCGCCGCATAAGCGCCACAGGTCCGGCGGGGCGGATGACCTCCAGCGGGTGGAGATGGTGAGGCTCGCGACCGAAGGGAATCCTCATTTTTCGGTCAGTGACTGGGAAATGCACCGGACCGGTTATACGTATACCTGGCAGACACTGGAGGGCATGCATACAGAATATCCGGGCGCAGACATTTATTTTCTCCTCGGAGAGGATTCGCTTGCGGATTTCCCGAAATGGCGGGAACCGGAAAAGATATGCAGTCTGTGTACCCTGGCGGTCGCCGTCCGCCATGAGGGGGGTAATGAACACCTGAAAGAAAGCATCCGGTATGCGGAAGAGACGTGGCAGGCGCGGATATGCCTGCTGCATTCGCCGAATATCGATGTCTCATCCAGCATGCTGAGGGAGATGGTTTCGCTCGGCCAGTCCGTCAGGTATTATGTTCCGGAGCAGGTGCGCCGGTATATTGAAGAGAACGGGTTATACAGATCTATTTAACAGGAGACACAGGAGGGGTCCTATGGCGGAACAGGTTTACAACCTGGAAGAGATGAATAAGAAGCTGCGGAAGTATATTGACAGCAGCCGCTATTACCATACGCAGGGGGTGCGCTATACGAGCGCAGCGCTTGCCATGGCCCATCGCGCGGATATTCATCTGGCCGAGACCGCAGGGCTGCTGCACGACTGTGCGAAATGCATCTCCGACACCAAAAAAATCAAGATCTGTGATAAAAATAAAATCGAGATCACGCAGGTTGAGCGGGATAACCCGTTCCTTCTGCACGCGAAAGTGGGCGCGTGGATCGCGGAAGAAAAATATGATGTCCACGACCCGCGGATCCTCGATGCGATCCGCCACCACACAACGGGACGGCCGGGGATGCACGTCCTCGAACAGATCGTCTTTATAGCGGATTTTATTGAACCCAGACGGAACAAGTCCAGAAGACTACCCGAGATCCGTCAGATGGCATTCAGAGACCTGGATGAATGCTGCTACATGATTCTGAAGGACATGCTCCTCTACCTGAATTCAAAGAGCGGGGAGATCGACGGGAATACACAGGAAGCATTCCGGTTCTATGAAGAAGTGCACGATGAAAGGAGAGACTGATATGACAAAAGAAGAAAGCGGAAGACTCGTAAAGATCGCGGCAGCAGCGCTTGAAGAGAAAAAAGCGAAAAACATCGAAGTCATCGAGATCGATGAGATTTCCCCGCTGGCGGATTATTTCCTGATCGCCAACGGCACAAATGTCAATCAGACGGAAGCCATGGTGGAAGCTGTAGAAGAAGCCGCCGAAAAAGCAGGCTTCACCGCCGACCACACAGAGGGACACAAGAATACAAACTGGACGCTGATCGATTATAAAGGGGTCGTGGTCCATATTTTTGATGAGGAAGGCAGAAAGTTCTATGACCTCGCCAGGATGTGGCAGGACGGAAAACAGGTTGATCCTCATACGCTGGAATACACGGAGGATGTACAGCCCGAATGAAGAACAGACAGATGCGAAAAGCGGCCTTTGCCGCTTTTCTGACTGCTGCGGCACTCATGCTGACAGGGTGTTCTGCCGAAGACGTTTCCTATGCCATTACGGAGTTCACAACGTACGTGACAAAGGATTCGGGGGAGAAGCCTGCAGCTGACAGTGACATTGCTCCTGCCGGCAGTGTGTCCCCGGCTGCGAGTTCATCCGCAGCGGTTCCTGACAGTCCGCCTGTCCCTGCTGCGGCCTCGCCTGATTCCGCTTCCGTGACGGAAGCACCCGTTCAGGAGGAACAGATGACGACCGCTTCGGATCTCGGGGAACCGATCGAACCGGCAGGCTCCTTAAGCGGTTTCGCCTATGACCAGCTGGATGAGAGCGTCCGTGATATTTATGCGCAGCTTTACGCCGGCATCTCGCAGAGGAAATCCGAATTCACCATACGTGCAAAAGATACAGAAGACATCAAACCGGCTCTCTCCGCGATCATGACCGACTGCCCGCAGTTTTTCTGGATTGACGGCAATGCGAACATGAGCGGGTTCAGGAGCCTCGGCATCTGGCGGATTACGCTGAATTTTACTGTTGAACCGGATCAGATCGACGGGATTGAGAGCCGGATTGAGCAGAAGGTGCAGGAATATCTGTCCATGATCCCGGAAGGTGCTGATGACTACGAAAAGGTCAGGCTCGCATATAAATACATCATTGACACGACGGATTA
>CACZTA010000156.1 GCA_902783935.1 uncultured Lachnospiraceae bacterium
CATTGATAAGTATCTGGCAGAAGGAGCGCACGCAGTTCCGGGCCGCGCGTCTTCCGTGTGCGGGATGCTCGCCGCTCCGTATGTCAGGAAGGTGATGGAGAAGGCGGAGCAGGCATTTCCCGGGCGGCATACGGAAGTCTGTCCCATACGGAATGATTTCTTCGGCGAACTGATTACGGTCTCGGGCCTTATTACGGGCGGCGACCTGATCCGCCAGATGAAAGATAGACAGAAAGCCGGGCAGGAGACGGGGACGGAGCTCCTCATACCCGTCAATATGCTGCGCGCCGGCGAGACCGTTTTCCTCGATGACGTGACGGTCAGCGATGTGGAAGCGGCCCTCGGGATGAAGGTCCGGGTCGTTATGGACAGCGGGGAGGATATGGTCCGGGCAGCGCTCGGCCTTCCGGCACTCGCAAAGCCGGACAGACAGATTTATGAAGGAGATATAACACGATGAGCAGACCGATCGCAGCAATCGTCGGCAGGCCGAACGTCGGGAAATCTACCCTGTTCAACGCGCTTGCCGGAAAAAACATCTCGATCATCAAGGATACGCCGGGCGTCACGCGCGACCGCATTTACGCGGACGTGGACTGGGCCGGGTATCATTTTACGATGATCGACACGGGCGGGATTGAGCCGGAATCCGGCGACATTATCCTGAAGCAGATGCGCGCACAGGCGGAGATCGCCATCGAGACGGCGGACGTGATTGTATTTATGGTAGACCTGCGCACAGGCCTCACGGATTCGGACGGCAAAGTGGCGGATATGCTCCGGAAGTCGGGGAAGCCGGTGATTCTCTGCGTCAATGCAGTCGACAACTTCAAGTCCCAGGAGCCTTATATATACGAATTCTACCAGCTGGGGATCGGGGACCCGATTCCGATTTCCGCTGCCAACAGACAGGGCATCGGCGACCTGCTGGACCAGATCACAAAGTATTTCGAGATGGAGGACGACGGGGACGAGGGCTCCGATATCCCGCGGATCGCGGTGGTCGGAAAGCCGAATGTCGGCAAGTCGAGCATCATCAACAAGCTGGTCGGCGAGAGCCGCGTCATCGTCTCGGATGTCGCCGGGACGACGAGGGACGCGATCGACACCCCGCTCAGCTGGCAGGGCCGCGACTACATTCTCATCGATACGGCCGGCCTGCGCAGAAAGAGCAAAGTCAAAGAAGAACTCGAGCGCTACACCGTGATCCGCACCGTGGCGGCAGTTGAGCGGGCGGACGTCGTCGTGCTCGTCATCGACGCGGTCGAGGGCATTTCCGAACAGGATGCGAAGATTGCGGGCATCGCCCACGAGCGGGGCAAGGGAATCGTGATCGCCGTCAATAAATGGGACGCCTATCCCGATAAGCACACGATGAGCACCGTGGAGTTTGAGAAGGAAGTGCGGCGGATTCTCTCTTACCTGTCCTATGCGGAGATCGTCTTTATCTCGGCGCAGACCGGGCAGAGACTGAACAAGCTTTTCAACACGATTGACATGGTAATCCAGAACCAGAACCGGCGGATCCCGACGGGCGTCCTGAACGAAATCCTGACGGAAGCGGTCGCCATGCAGGCGCCGCCGACGGACAAGGGAAAGCGGCTCCGCCTGTTCTACATGACGCAGGTGGCGGTCGGCCCGCCGACGTTTGTTATCTTCGTCAATGACAAGGAACTGATGCATTTTTCCTACGAACGCTATATTGAGAATCAGATCCGCCAGTCCTTTGCGTTTAAGGGGACTTCGCTTAAATTCATTATCAGGGAGCGGTCGGAGAGAGACCGCACGACGATTGATTCATGAAAGACTGAAAAGAGGTGGTATCATATGAGCATGCGCATCATCTCCCTTCTGATCGGATACGGATGCGGCCTGTTCCAGACATCGTATATTTACGGCAGGATGAACGGGATTGATATACGGGAGAAAGGCTCCGGAAATGCCGGGACGACGAACGCGCTCCGGACACTCGGAAAGAAGGCCGGCATTATCGTCATGGCCGGCGATATCCTGAAATGTATTCTCGCTGCACTGATCGTGTATTTCCTGTTCGGGCGGAATCACCCGGAGCTCGATTACCTGCTCAGGACCTGGGCGGGGCTCGGCTGCATTCTCGGGCATAATTACCCGTTCTATATGGGATTCCGGGGCGGCAAGGGCGTCGCCTGTACGGCAGGGTTCATCAATTCGATTTCCTGGCAGATGACGATTATCGGAAATCTGCTGTTCTTCGTCAATTTCTTTGTGACGCACTATGTGTCCCTCGGAAGCCTCATGGTCGGGGCGATGCTGATGATCGGGACCGTGATCATGGGAGAACTCGGCATGTTCCATCTCGGGCGCGCCGCGCAGATTGAAATGTACGTGCTGGTGGCCATTATCACCGCACAGATGTTTATCAGGCACAGGGAAAATATCAAAGGACTGCTTTCAGGTACAGAGAGAAAGACGTATCTTTCCGGAAAGGGGAAAAAGAAATGAAGAAGCTGGCAGTAATCGGATGCGGGGCATGGGGAATGGCACTGGCTGTCCATCTGGCGGGACTCGGCCACGACGTGACGGTCTGGGCTCATTCCGATGAAGCGGCAGCTGAGCTCAAGGAGAAGCGGGCGATGCCGGCTGCATTTCCCGG
>CACZTA010000157.1 GCA_902783935.1 uncultured Lachnospiraceae bacterium
CCACTACCCTTACCCGGAGAAGGCCATGCAGGAGGCTTTCCGCGTACTGAAGAAAGGCGGTCTGTATATCCTGTCTGACACGGGTGTAGGCGGGCTCGGCGGCTGGATCGACAACAACATCTTCTTCAAGCTCGCCCGCAGCGGCGACTGCCACACGACAAACCGGAAGGGGATCGCCCGGATGATGGAGGCCGCCGGCTTCACCGTGACCGACTCGCGCCAGCTCCAGAGCTTCATTTATACCGTGACCGGGCGGAAATAGGTGGATTATTCCTCCGGAATGTGTCTATATTGAATTCAGTTAGGTTAAATAAGACTAACCTTTTACCAGGTCGCTTGTTAGCTTGCGCAAACTGCTGCGCATTTCAGGCTACCTAACCATTTCAGACTGTTAATTAAAGCATTAACTTGGAGGCCGCATTATGTCATCAGACAGGATCAGGCATTTTGACAGTATTACCAAAGAAGACGTCCCATACGTCGGCGGAAAAGGCGCCAACCTGGGCGAGATGAGCCGGGCCGGATTCCCCGTGCCGGAGGGCTTCGTCATCACGGCGCAGTCCTACCGGGAATTTGTCGCAGCGAACGGGATCACCAGTCAGTCGGACCAAATCCGGGAGAAGATCCTTCAGGGCACCATTCCGGAAGCCCTGAAAAACGAGATCCTCGCCGCCTATCGCCTGCTTGCCGCAGAGGAAAGCCCCTCTCTCACCGGCGCCCGCGTCGCCGTCCGCTCTTCCGCGACGGCGGAGGATCTCCCCGACGCGAGCTTCGCCGGGCAGCAGGAGACCTTCCTGAACGTCCGCGGGGAGGAGGAGCTCCTGCAGAAGGTCCTGGAATGCTACGCCTCCCTCTGGGGCGAGCGCGCCGTCGTATACCGGCGCACGCAAGGCTATGACGACGCCTCCGTCGCGCTGGCCGTCGTCGTCCAGAAGATGGTGGAGAGCGACACCGCCGGCGTCATGTTCACGGCAGATCCCGTCACCGGGAGCCGCGACACGATCCGGATCAACGCGTCGCTCGGGCTCGGCGAGTCCGTCGTCTCCGGCAGCGTCACCCCGGACAGCTTCGTGCTTGCAAAGGGCGGCACCGTCCAAAGCACCACGGTCGGCTCCAAGAAGACGAAGATCGTCTACGCGCAGGACGGAAAAGGCACCGTCACGCAGGCCGTCCCGGAAGCGCTCCAGAAGCAGCCCTGCCTCTCCGCGGAGGATCTCTCCTCGCTGTGCAGGGAAGGCGTCAAGATCGAAAAGCACTACGGCGTCCCCATGGATATCGAATGGGGCATCGAGAACGGGAAGACATACATCCTACAGGCGCGTTCCATCACTACGCTCCGCGAGGAGAATGCGGTTTCGGAGGACGAGTGGCGGAAATACTACATTCCGAAGCGCTCCACCGGGGCGCTGAAAGGTAATCTTTCCTTCCTCCTGGAGAAGATGAACGACGTTTTTCTCCCCTATGACTACGACATCGGGCGCATCATCAACATGCAGAAGTCCGTCATCTTCGAGGAGGGCGGGATCGTCCTGGACATGCATCCCACCATCGACGACAACGGCATCATGAACCTCCCGCCCAACACGATCCGCCTGACGCACAGGGTCGTCCACATTCCGGGGATGCTCCGGGAAGCCCTGGATGCGGATCATTGCAAGAGCATCATGGAGACGTCCATGGCGGGCTTCCGGAAGGAGATCGCCGACATGGCCGCCGTCGACGCGGACAGCCTCGACTGCGCCGCTCTGGGAAAAGCGATCGAACAAGGCGAGGACCTGATCCGCCGCCTGCTGTACACCCGGTTCCGCTATGCCCTCTTCCCGCAGCTGATGCTGAACCGCAAGTGCTCCGCCTACGTCAAAAAGATCGATCCGTCCAGGGACGGCTACGATCTTCTCCAGGACCTGGACAACAAGACGGCGGAGATGACGAGGGACCTGGAGGCGGTGGCCGCCGTCGTGAGAAGCGATCCCGCCCTGCTCTCGGATGCGGAGAGCGGTCTGGACGTCCACGCACTCTCCGATAAATACCCGTCCTTTGCCGATGCCCTGCGGGATTTCCTCGCAAAGGACGGCTTCAAGACTGACAACAACTGCTACTGCCTGGCTTCGCGTTCCTATAAGGAAGTCCCGGACCGCGTGCTGTCCGTCCTGAAGCCCATGCTGAAGGAGACGGAGACCGCGCCTTCCGGCGGCATCTTTGAGCCCCTCATGGAAAAGATCCGGGCCGCTTACGGCGAAAAGAAATACCGCAAGATCCGGCACGCCGTCGACGCCTACCGGTATTTCCATGTGCAGCGGGAAGAGAGCCAGTACCTGTGGGAGCAGGTCTTCTATTACATGCGGCGGCTCCACGCCCGCCTGAACTTCCTTCTGACGGGGGATGATTCCGAGAACCGTTCCACGGCCTGGCTGTTCATCAAAGAGCTCCACGAGACTGCCGCCCGCGGCTATCTGAATGACGCAGACAGGGAAAAGATCGATCGAAGGATCCGCCTTCATCCTGCCGCCGTACAGGTCTGGGAGGAATCCAAGCGCAGTATCTTCCCGCAGGATGATGCAGTCTTAAAGGGCACCGGCTGCAGCGCCGGCACAGTCACCGGCACCGTCTGCACCGTCAGCGGCCCGGAAGAATTCCACAAGCTCAGAAAGGGCGAGATCCTGGTCTGCCGCCTGACTGACCCCGAATGGACGCCGCTGTTCACCCTTGCGGGCGGCGTGGTCGCGGATACCGGCGGCGAGCTCTCCCACGCCGCGATCGTAGCCAGAGAATACCGGATCCCGGCCGTCCTTGGCGTCGGCATCGCCACCTCCGTGTTAAAGGACGGCGACCTGATCCTGGTCGACGGGACCCGCGGCGAAGTGAGGAAAACGGAAGCACACCATGAGTAAGACCGCCAAAACAAGAGAAAACCTGCTGCACGCCGGGATCTTCCCCCTCCTGATCCGGCTGGCCATCCCCACCATGATCGGCATGATGATCATGATGATCTACAACCTGACGGACACCTTCTGGATCGGGCGCCTGAACGACCGGAGCATGACCGCAGCCGTCGGGATCGTCTTCGCGTTCGTGTCGCTGGTGCAGGCCGTGGGCTTCTGGTTCGGCTACGGAAGCGGCAACTACATGTCCCGCTGCTTCGGCGCGGGTAAGGATGACGAGGCGGAAGTCTACGC
>CACZTA010000158.1 GCA_902783935.1 uncultured Lachnospiraceae bacterium
AAAGTAAAGGTTTTGCAAAAAAGGAAAAGTACCAGGTACCTTAAACGTTTAAAAGTACCTGGTACCCTAAGACCGCAGAAGCAAGAGAAAGGACGTTCCCGCGCACGGCGCCAAAGTGGCTGTGCGCGGGAACGTCCTAATAGCAAGATAACAGACGAGCTGCCGGTTATACACCGGTCCATCCGATGGAATTCAGCACGAAAATGCAGATTGCCGAGAAAATGATCAGTGTCAGCGCATACGGAACCGCATAGCGCAGCCACTTTGAATACTTCGTGTTGGAGAGGATCAGACCTGTCGCAAGTACCGAAGATACCGGCGTCAGGAAGTTTGTCAGTCCGTCGCCAAGCTGATAGCAGGTGCAGAGGATCTGTCTGGTAATTCCCAGAATATCCGCCACCGGCGTGAACAGCGGCATAAGAAGCGGAACCTTGGCGGGACCGGAGGGCATCATCAGGTTGAAGAGCGTCGTGAAGATAAACATGCCGACAGCGGAGAATCCCGGGCCCATTTTCTGGATCAGCATAAGGGCTGCATGTGCAATCGTATTAATGATCTGTCCGTCAGCCAGCACCACACTGATCAGCTTGGAAAAACCGATCAGGAGACAGACCGGGCCCATCTCGGCGGCGCCTTTGCAGAAACGTCTTGACCAGTCATTGGGAGTAAAACGGAAGATAAGACCCAGCAGGATCGCATCGATAAAGCCAATGCCGATCAGCCATTCGAAGCCCCATCCGTACTTCGCGGAACCGACCGCATAGATGACGAACGGGACGATCATCATCAGCATTCCCAGAATCGAAGACTTCTCAAGCGCGACAGGTTTATTGACATCGATTTCCTGGCCGTCTTCCAGTGTGAGGATTTCTCCGTCAATGCTCTTGGAAGGATCCCGGGACACTTTCAGCGCATAGCGGGTGTTATACCATGCAGCAAAGCCCGTAAACAGAATCCAGATGACGACGCGGACGCCGATTCCGGACATGGCCGGTATTCCGCTCATCTGCTGGCACATGAGGATCATGAGCACGGTCGGTCCGATCGCCTGCGCCGTGATATAGGGAAGATAAAAGATTGCCATACCGGAGATGCGGTCCAGCTTCGTCCTGCGGGCCAGCAGCATTCCGCATGCTACGAAAGTAATCAGCGAATCCTGGCCGGCAAGCCCGCCCAGAAGGGACATCATCACCGTAATAATCGGAATCAGAATGGTCAGGCTTCGGTCCTTGAATCTGAACAGGGACCAGTCAACGATATTCTCGACGGCTCCGGAAGATATAAGCACTGCGATCATGCCGCCAATAATGAAAAGCAGCGCATAGGTCGTCCCCATCGACGCGATCGCTCCCGTGAGCTTGATCACTGCGCTCCAGGGACTGACCGGGGTTCTGTCTACATAATGAAACGAATCGGCGATAACATATCCGTTGCTGTCATATTCATACTGGCCTGCCGGAATAATATAGCTGAGTATGCAGGCGAGCAGCACGAGGGCGATCAGCAGCACCATAACATGCGGAAACGCCAGCCTGACTTCTTTCTTTTCTTTCATGGAAAGCCTCCCTCATCATCGGAATTAAAGAGCATACACGGGATCCTGCTGAACAGGATTCGATGCATTATCAAAGTGTTTCACAAGCCAGGTCTCCGGCAGATAGCGCGGCCATTCCCCGTCGGAAAGCGTTTCTCCCCGGAAGAATGTCCCGAAATCATTCTGCATGACCGTTTTCAGTTTCTTCATCTCTCCCGCTTCCGCCCCTTTCAGGAACGGCGCATCCCATGCGTCCAGATTCCCAAAGACAAACGGAAGTTCCAGGCAATGGCAGGATCCGTAGACAGAATCCGGCGCCGCCCAGTCAAATGCGTACTTCCAGACCTCACAGCCCCCCTCAGCGGCGCTGCGGGCAAAGCACTGTCCGGGCGCGTCATAGCGAAGTGTCTGTCCCCGGCGGAGCGCGTCCAGTGTATCCGGATCACGTTCTTCCACAAATGCCCACAATTCGTCGCGCGTAAAACCGATCATGACCCGGATCTTCCTGCGGACTGCCATCTCTGCTGCCCGGCGGGCTGTCTGTTCAGGCGTATGCCAGGCATCCATCACAGGTTTGAAGTACATTCCCTGATGGCGCGCCTTCAATTCCCCCGGGATCTCATCCGCCGCGCGAAGCAGCTCCCCGACCGAACAGGACTGCAGTGACCGGAGTGCCTCTTCCCCAGCAGTCTGAATGCCCAGATTCGACAGCACAGCGCGTCCGACCTCATAAGCATCTGCCTGAAGATGGTTTCCGCGTCCGAGCGAAGGGCTCTCCAGCACGATTTGCTGAAACAGTCCGTCGGTGTCTTCACGGGAAAGGATATGTGCGATCGCATTTGCCCCGGCAGACTGTCCGAACACCGTCACCCGTCCGGGATCCCCGCCAAACCGGCGGATATTAGCCTGCACCCAGCGGAGCGCCATGATCTGGTCCAGGATCGATACCGGTTCCGGAATCACATCTTCCACGCACAGAAAGCCCAGAACACCCAGACGAAAGCCGACATTTACAACGACAATATCCTCTGAAGCTGCCAGAGAGGCGCCGTCATACCACGGCAGGTCGCCTCCGCAATAGCAGTTCGCTCCCCCGTGAAACCACACGGCAACCGGCCGCGCCCCCCAGACAGACGGCGTACTGACAGCGACGGTCAGACAGTCCTCGCTGAAAGGAAGCGTCACCGGTCCCATAGGGTGGTCCAGATCTGAGGGATACTGCGGAGGTACTGCTCCGCGCTTTGATGCATCCAGGACGTCCGTCCAGGTCTCCGGAGGTTCGGGCGGACAAAAGCGAAGGTCATCCACCGGGGCTTTGGCATAAGGAATGGCATGAAACTTAATAATACCTTCCTCTGTATAGCCGAGCACCGGGCCGTACGTGGTTTCTACACAGGTGTTCATCTGGCTTTTCCTTTCTTAAATTGTATTGGGTGATTTGTTCATTCGTTCGCTCTTTCGCTTATTTGCTCATAATATAGCAAGGATCAGCCCTCCCTGTCAACCGGTTTTCCGCAGAAAATTGCACAAAAAGAAATGCCTGCCGCGAAACTTGACAAACATTTAAAAACCCGTACACTTAACAATATGAATGGCAGGGAGGCATTATTTATGGCAGGAACCCGCAAAATCAAAAGAATTTCCGTTGCGGATCAGGTATATGAAGAGTTAAAGAATCTGATATTGAATGAAACCTGGAAGGTCGGTGAACGCATTCCCACAGAGACCCAGCTCGCATCACAGTTTGAAGTGAACCGGCTGACAGTCCGCCTCGCACTTCAGCGGCTGCAGGCACTCGGATTACTGGACATCCGGGTCGGTGACGGCACGTATGTCAAGGCATTTGACATGAATAGCAGCATTACGGATCTGGCTGTTTTTTACACGGAGAATATTTCTCCCGA
>CACZTA010000159.1 GCA_902783935.1 uncultured Lachnospiraceae bacterium
CGCTTGATCGGGCCGGGCGCTTCATCAGAGAACGTCTCCCTGTAATCCCGGCACTCGGTGAAGTATTTCAGCAGGCGCTCGCTGTTTTCATTTCGGATGGCAAAGCGGAAATCCGTGAGCTTCCGGATAAAGCGGTCGAGGACGATGCAGATATTCTCGCTGTTTGAGAGGCAGATCTCTTCCCACATCTGCGGGGAAGAAGACGAGATCCGCGTGATGTCCTTGAAACCGCCGGCAGCGATCGTCCGCATGTACTCCTCGGGGCCGTCGAGATCCTTCACCATATTGACGAGGGAAGCGGAGACGACATGAGGCACGTGGCTGATCGCGGCGGTCACGAAATCGTGCTCATCCGGGTTGATGATCAGCGGAAGAGCGCCGAGGGACGCGATAAATTCCGAAAAGGCGGAGAGCCGCTCGATCGCGACATCCTCGCCGGGCGTAAGGATATACCAGGCGTTTTCGATCATGCGGTCGGTTGCATTTTCATAGCCTGTCTTCTCGGAGCCGGCCATCGGGTGGCCGCCGATAAAACAGTCGTCCAGGCCGAGCTCGTGGACGGCGCGGTGGATGACGCCCTTCGTGGAGCCGACATCGGTGAGGACGGCGCCGAACTTGAGGTAGGGCTTCAGCATTTTCATCTGGCGGATCATCGTGACGACCGGTGTGCACATGAAAACATAGTCACAGGCGGCAAATGCGCCCGAAATCTCCCAGCACGCTTCGTCGATCGTTCCGTCGACCAGTGCGTCATTCAGCACGGAAGCGGAGCGGTTATAGGCAATAATCTTCACATCCGGGTGGACCCGCCGAATCGTCTTCGCGATCGATCCGCCGATCAGCCCGAGACCGATAAAACCGATATTCATATAGTACTTTCTCCCCTGTTTTGCGGTGACAGGTACCCGCGCGGCGCCCCTTCAGCACCGGCGGCCTGCGGCATTCTGCCTGTCTTTCACATATTTTAGCACAGACCGTTCGCCAACTCCACACAAAGTGCTTGAATGTTTTTGCCGATATCCGTATAATGTTGACAGACTGTGATTCTCCTGACAGCCGTCTTTTGTGCTTTTCTTATGAGGCACGGGAGCCGGTGACGGTCCGGAGAACAGCAAAATAGTTTCGGGAGGTCTATATGGACGTTTATAAAACTGACAAGATCCGCAACGTTGCATTACTTGGTCACGGCGGAGCAGGAAAGACGACGCTGACAGAGGCGATGGCCCATCTGACGGGCATCACCACCAGAATGGGAAATGTCACTGACGGAAACACCATCAGCGACTATGACAAGGAAGAGATCAAGAGAAAATTCTCAATCTCCACATCCGTTGTCCCCGTTGAATGGAACAAAACCAAGATCAACGTGCTTGATACACCGGGATTCTTCGATTTTGTCGGTGAAGTGGAAGAAGCCGTCGGCGTGGCTGACGGAGCCGTCATCGTCGTTTCCGCCAAGGACGGCGTCCAGGTCGGCGTTGAAAAAGCATGGAACCGCTGCGAAGAGAAGCAGCTTCCGCGCATCATTTACCTGAGCGAAATGGACAACGCGGACGTCAACTTCGGCGAACTCATTTCCGCGATGCAGGATCTGTTCGGCAACAAGGTCGTTCCGTTCCAGGTGCCGGTCCGTGAAGGCGGCAAATTCACCGGCTATGCGGATGTGGTGAAACAGACGGCGGCTGCATTTGAGGCAAAAGGAAAAGAAAAAGCCTGCGATATCCCGGGCGATATCGAGGGCGACGTCGAAACCTACCGCGAGGCGCTGATGGAGCTCGTGGCGGAGACATCCGAAGAATTCATGGAGAGATACTTCGGCGGCGACGAATTCACACCGGAAGAAATCGCGGAAGCTATTTCCGTAAATGTCGCAGAAGGCGCGATCGTACCGGTCCTCATCGGATCCCCGGTCAACATGCAGGGCGTGGCGTCACTGCTGAATGACATCGTGGCTTACATTCCGGATCCGTCCAAGCTGAAGCTGAGCGGCGTCAATACAAAGGATGACTCCGCATTTGAAGCTAACTATGACGGCACAAAGGAAAAGACGGCATACGTCTGGAAGACGATCTCCGATCCGTTCATCGGAAAATACAGCCTGATCAAAGTCTGCTCCGGCACCCTGACAGCGGACGATACCCTGTACAATGTTGAGAAGAGCAGCGACGAGCGCCTCGGCAAGCTCTATATCATGCGCGGCAACAAGCCGCAGGAAGTCTCCGAACTGGCAGCAGGCGACATCGGCGCCCTTGCGAAGCTCGGCGATGTGGCGACAGGCGACACGCTGTCCACAAAGGCTGTCCCGGTTGTCTATCCGAAGACCGCGCTGTCCGTACCGTATACCTATGAGCGC
>CACZTA010000160.1 GCA_902783935.1 uncultured Lachnospiraceae bacterium
CCATCCGTTTCAGAATGGTCGCGGCCTCCTCTCCGTTCATCCGGCGTCCCTGGTCTTTCCGCTGTCCGAAGCTCATCCTCCGGCCGAGGGCGGTTACATAGTCGCGCGCCGTCAGTTCCCTGCCGTCAAAGCGGTTGCGGTCTATCAGCGTGCTGTTCCGGCGGATCCACATCTCAGCTTCGGTCAGAGACACGCGTTTGCCCTGAACGAAGGCGCGCCCTTCCTTCAGAGATGACTGGCCCCCGAAGATTCCGTGGTAGGCGGAACCGGCAAGCATGTGATTGTCCGTAAACAGGCCGACGCAGAATCCCCCCGAAACAGAAACATCTATCTGAAAGAGCTTTCCGTCATGCAGAAAAGTTCCATTTTCAATTCTGATGAGTTCTTCTATCATAGCCCTGAAATTCCGCCCGGAACAGATGGTTTACTTAAAGGACAGCGGCATGGTCAGGAGGCACTCCGTCCCAACGCCTTCCGCACTGTAGATCCGCAGCCCGTAATCATCTCCGAACATAAGCCGGATCCGGCTGTTCACGTTTTTAAGAGCAATTCCGCCGCGCTTATGAGGATTCTGAGTCCCGTCATCCTGACTTTCGCTTTTGGAAAACTGCGCGTTCAGGCGTTCGACCTGTTCTTCGGAGAAGCCGACGCCGTCGTCACGGACGCGCAGGAACAGACAGTTTTCACTGTTTTCGACCGTAATCCGGACGGTTCCCTCACCGATCTTGCCCTCAAGGCCATGCACGATGGCATTCTCCACGAGCGGCTGCAGGATCAGCTTCGGCATGCGCGCCTCCAGCAGTTTCTCATTCTCAATCTCCACATCCATGGAAATTTTATCACCGAAACGGCACTGCTGCACGATAAAATAATTCTCTACATTGTCCAGCTCGTCCGAAAAGGTCACGGATTCCTGAACATTTGATATCGTGTACCGGTAAAATGTCGCCAGTGCCTCCGTCGTCTCGGCGATTTTTTCACAGTCGGCCAGGAGCGCATCCGCCCGGATCGCCTCCAGTGTATTGTATAGAAAATGCGGATTGATCTGATTCTGAAGAGCGAGATATTCTGCCTGTTTCTGCTGAAATTTCTGGTTTTCGCCTGAGTTGATCCGCGCTTCCACATCCGCTGCCAGTCCCTCAAGCAGCGGCTCCTTTTTCCAGTCTGAATGATGCAGAAGCCGGTCCAGGTCCCGGTCAGCTTTGTACTGCCGGAGCTCCCGGTACAGACGAAATTGAGAAATTAGCCACATATCTCCCTCCTCACCGGTACATCTTCCGGTGATCTGACGGGCTGATCCCCGTCACTTTCTTGAACAGACGTGAGAAATATTTCAGATCGCGGTATCCGACCATCTCACAGACATCCTGGATGGAAAGCCCCTCTTCGCAGAGCAGTTCTTTCGCTTTATTCACGCGCAGTTCCGTGAGGTAATCCGAAAAATTCCTGCCGGTCTCCTTCTTGAACAGGGTCGAAAAATAGGTGGTGTTAAATCCGGCGACGGCACTGACGTCCTCCAGCTTCAGTTCCTCCTGGAAATGCGCCTGTATATACCGCTTCGCCTCTGTGATGGGCCGGCTTTCCCGGGCGGCATTTTCCTCCTGCCGCTGCTTCAGTTCCCTGCAGAGGATCTGCTGAAGAAGCGTATAGACATCCTGCAGGTTCGCGCAGCACCAGAACAGTTCAAACATTTTGTCCAGCAAAAGCTGTCCGTTCTTCTGCTCCCGGTACATCCCGGAAATGCATGTCCCGGCAGCGGTCCGGAACCACTCTTCGACCATCTGTCCGTTCAGGCCTTCCGACTGCACGAGGTCGGTATAGCTCTCATCCAGCGCCTGTACGAGCATCGCCTCATCCAGGTACTCAGCCGCTTCTCTCATTCTCCTTATGATGTTCCCGTCCAGATCATAGCGGTGTATAAAATCGGGCTTTTCCGAATCCGCATCCCTCCATACCTGCTGTCTGCACAGGCGGTCGCGGCAGAGCCAGGCTGCTTCCCGCAGCGAACCGGGCAGGTCTTCTGTCCGCTCCTTTCTGCTGCCGATCGCGACAGATGCCCTGATATTCCAGAATACATCCCGCTGCTTTTCTATCTCTCTCCGGATCTTCGTGAAGCATTGCTTGACATCGACGCCCTGATAGGACGGACTGCTGATCACCGCGAAGATTCCCTCCGGGAAAATGGCGGCGGCAAATGCCTCCGATATCTCTCCCAGTTCTCTCCTGACGATCTCAAACGAATGCTGCATCACCAGCCGGTAGCCCTCCATGTGCTTCCAGCCCTCCGGAATATCCGGTTTCACAATGGCCGCATAGCAGATACCGTCCGCAAACTGAAGCCCGTATTCATCATTGAGCTGTTCTTTTTTCGGGAAGTCCAGATTCCGCTCCGCGCAGCGCTTCAGCTGCGTGAGCATCAGTTCCTGCTTCTTCAGATCGTCTTTCTTCTGACGATATTCCCGGCGGTCTTTTGCTTCCTGTTTATCCTGAACTCTCAGAAGAATATTTGTGAGTTCATCCTTTTTCAGCGGCTTCAGCAGATAGTCTTCAACCCCGTATTTCAGCGCCTGCTGTGCGTATTCAAATTCCCTGTAGCCGCTGATGATGATCACATTCAGACCGGGGTTCAGCTCCTTCGC
>CACZTA010000161.1 GCA_902783935.1 uncultured Lachnospiraceae bacterium
CAGATGGACCGGCTCGATGCTCTCGGGATTCCCTGGGATGTGACGCCGGGCGTCAGTTCTTTCTGCGGCGCAGCCGCGGCGCTCGGCATGGAGTACACGCTGCCCGGGGTCTCCCAGAGCGTCATCATAACGAGGATGGAAGGCCGGACGGAGGTGCCGGAGCGGGAGTCGGTGGAGTCGTTTGCCGCGCACGGTGCCACGATGGTGCTGTTTCTCAGCGCCGGCATGATTCCGGAACTGACCGCGGCGCTCATAAGGGGCGGCTATTCGGAAGACACGCCCGCGGCGATCGTCTATAAGGCGACGTGGCCGGATGAGGTCTGCATTGTCACGGACATCAGGCATCTCGAAGAAGAGGCGGAGCGGAAGGGGATCCGGAAGACAGCGCTGATTATCGTCGGAAATGCAGCCGCCCGGCGCGGGTATGCGCTCTCGAAGCTCTACGACCCGTCATTTTCGACAGAGTACAGAAAAGCAGACAGGAATCAGAAAGACGGGAAAGCGGAGTAAAAAAGCGTGAAGAGGAGAATCCGGACAGTTTATATCGTACTGATTGTGCTGACAGCGGCGGCGTTTGTCCTGTCAGTCAGTTCAGGCAGCGCGGCGATTCCGCCCTCGCGTGTTCTTGCGGTGCTCACGGGCAGGGAGGCGGCAGCGAAGGAAGTCAGTATTATCATGCAGCTGCGGCTCCCGACGACGCTCATGGCATTTATGCTCGGCGGGGCGCTGGGTGTATCGGGGTATCTCCTGCAGACTTTTTTCGCCAACCCGATCGCGGGGCCGTATATCCTCGGCATTTCGTCCGGGGCAAAAATGGCGGTGGCAGCCGTCATGATTGTTGTACTCGGAAAGAGGGGAAGCATATCAGGGGCATCACTCGTGGCCGCTGCTTTCGGCGGTGCGCTGATCACGACGTTTTTTATCATTTTTGTCTCGCACAAGGTCCGCCATATCGCTTCGCTTCTGGCGGCAGGGATCATGGTGGGGTATATCTGCTCGGCCGTGACTGATTTTCTCGTCACATTCGCGGAGGACCAGGACATTGTCAATCTGCACGGCTGGTCACAGGGGAGTTTTTCGGGAATGAACTGGAACGGTGTCGCGACGTCCGCCGTGATCGTCGGTGCCGCGATGGCTGCGACGCTCCTTTTGTCAAAGCCCATCGGCGCCTTCCGCATGGGCGAGAATTATGCGCGCAGCATGGGGGTCAATGTCGCCGCGTGCCGCGTGATGCTGATCCTGCTCTCGTCGCTCCTCGCGGCGTGCGTGACGGCATTTGCCGGACCGGTGTCGTTTGTCGGAATCGCCGTCCCCTTCCTGATTAAGGGAATGCTAGGCACTGCGAAACCTTCCGCTGTCGTGCCGGCTGTTTTCTTCGGCGGCGCGTTCTTCTGCCTCATGGCGGACCTGATCGCGCGCACGGCGCTGGCGCCGACCGTACTGAATGTCAGTACGGTCACCTCGGTTTTCGGCGCCCCGGTCGTGATTTTCATGCTGATGAGGGGCAAAAAGGCTTCCGGGTAATGAAAGGCTGATATGTGATATCCATGTTTATAAAAAGGCGGGCCGGTGATGACAGATGACAGACTTTTTTTCCGGATTGACGGAATTGCAGCCGGGTACAGGGGACAGGCGGTAATCGACGGGATCTGCCTGGATGTCCGCCCCGGGGAGATTATCGCCCTGATCGGACCGAACGGCGCGGGGAAATCCACGATTCTGAAGGCAATTACGGCGGAACTTTCCCTTATGGCCGGTGCGGTGAGAACGGACACCGGGGAGATCCATGCCATGCCGGCAGCGGAGCGGGCGAAAAAAGAAGCGGTCGTGCTGACGGAGCGGATCCGCCCGGAGCTCATGACGGTCCGGGAGGTCGTCGAGATGGGCCGCTATCCGTATACGGGCCATTTCGGAAAGCTTTCGGAAGAGGACCGTGCGGAGGCGGAGAAGGCGCTTGCACTCATGGATCTCACGGAGCTCGCTGACTGTGATTATAATGAACTGTCAGACGGGCAGAAGCAGCGGGTGCTGATTGCCCGCGCGGCAGCCCAGGCGCCGGAAGTACTGATCCTGGATGAGCCGACTTCCTATCTGGATGTGCGCTACCGGCTCTCGCTCATGCGGATCCTGAAAACGATGGCGCGCACGAAAAACATGTCGATCATCTCGACGCTGCATGAGGTGGAGCTCGCCCTCGCGCTTGCCGACCGGATCCTCTGTATCCGGGACGGGAAAGCCGTGTATCTCGGCACTCCGGCAGAACTCCGCGAGGGGGGCATTCTCAATGATCTGTTTGATGTGGCGGAAGGGGATGCCGACGCGGAAGCCGTCTATCCGTGGCTCGTGCCGGGGAGGCATGTCCGCAGGGCTCACGCGGAGCCCGGCGCAGGCCCGGCAGAGCCGGGCCTGAAGGCGGGAAAGCGCCGCAGCGGCGGGCGGGCACCATTCGTCATGATTGCATTTACGGAAACCGGCGCAGAGACCATGAACCGCCTGGCGGAGGAATTCCGGAACCGCTTTCCGGACAGGGAGACCGTGACGGCTGTCAGGTCCTCCGCACACCCGGAGATTTCCATCCGGGAGACGGCGGGGGAATTCACCGGAAAATGGTTCGGAGAGGCGGAAGCCCTGTTCTTCTTCGGGGCGGCCGGGATCGCCGTGCGCGCCATAGCCCCGCTTGCCGGGGATAAGTTTTCGGATCCGGCGGTCATCGTGATCGACGAGAGAGGCAGCTTCTGC
>CACZTA010000162.1 GCA_902783935.1 uncultured Lachnospiraceae bacterium
TATGTGACAAATGGTTCAGAGAGGACGCTGTCAAATGATTACGATCTGGACATATGAGAGCAGAACGGATGAAGACGCCAAGAATAGCGATTCCGGTGACGGATCAGAAGACAGATAACTACATACGGGCTCTGTGCGCTGCGGGGATGGCACCGGTACGGATTTCCGTGCAGACGGCACATAATGAGACGCCTGAGCGGGAAGAATATCTGGATTTTTCCGGATTCCGCGTCTGTGATTTTGACGGCCTTCTTCTCCCGGGAGGAGGGGACGTCAATCCCGTACTCTACCGTCAGGAAAACAGAGGCAGCAGGAGTATACACGATGATCTGGACCGCCTGCAGCTGGATGTGCTGGACTGTTTTGTGAAGGCGCGCAAGCCGGTCCTCGGCATCTGCAGGGGAATTCAGGTGATCAATGTGTATTTCGGGGGCACCCTGATCCAGCATCTGGACAGTACAGACCGTCATTCCCCGGGAGAGGAGGGACCGGACAGGATTCACGGCTGCCGCACGGCGGAGCGCTCCTGGCTGAGGGAACTGTACGGGGAACAGATGAAGGTCAACAGTTACCATCACCAGGCGGCAGCGAATCCCGGGACCGGCCTGATTGCGGACGGGTGGTGCAGCGAAGACGGTGTCGTGGAGTCCATGCACCATGAAAGCCTTCCGGTCTTTGCCGTTCAGTGGCATCCGGAGCGCATGTGCCTGGATTATGCCGGAGCGGACAAGGCGGACGGGATGCCGGTGTTTGACTTTTTCTCCGCGCTTGTAAAGGCAGAAAATGGATACTGATCAGACCGGATTTTTTTATAATGGTCTGATCAGGCTGCAAGGTTATTAAAGGAGGTAAAACTATGGAAGGAATCGAAAGAGTATATCAGTTTCTGACGGAAGCGGGAACGTATTATCTTGCTACTGTTGATGGTGACCAGCCCCGGGTCCGCGCTTTCGGGACCGCGCTTCTCTGTGATGGAAAACTCTATATACAGACCGGAAAGGTAAAGGATGTTTCCAGACAGATTGCGGCGAATCCGAAAGTGGAGATCTGCGCTTTTAAGGACGGAAAATGGCTTCGCGTCGCCGGTGAGCTGGTCAATGATGACAGCTATGATGTCAAGGTTGCCATGCTGGAGAAGATGCCGAGCCTGAAAGCGATGTACAGCGCTGACGACGACAATATGCAGATGCTGTATTTTAAGAACGCTTCAGCTACGTTCAGTTCCTTTACCGAAGCGCCGGAGACAGTCTGCTTCTGACAGGACAAAACAAGTTGATGAAGGTTCTGATGACGGGAAAATCAATTATAAAGTACCTGGCTGCGGGATCAGCGGCGGCCGCTCTTGTTTCCGGAATAACCGTAAGCGGGTTTTCCGCGGCTGAACAACCGGAGCCGGCGGGGGTGCATGTTGCCGTGTCAGGAAGCGATGAGACGGGAGACGGAACCGCGGATGCGCCGTACGCGACTGTTTCCGCTGCGGCGGAGGCGGCACCGGGCTCTGTCATATTGATTCACGCAGGAGATTACGGGCCGGTTGTACTGGGAACGGAATGCAGCGGCAGTGAGGAAATGCCGACAATTATCCGTCCTGCAGAGAATGAGGCGGCTGTTATTCATGCGGAGGACGGAAACGGGATTTCCGTTGTTAATGCCTGTCATATATCCGTTGAAGGACTGGATATAGAGGGAGGTACGCACGGTATTGTATATGAAAGCACCCGTGAAGCCGGAGCACAGCCGCTGACGGATATCAGCATAAGAAACTGCACGGTCCATGGCGTGCGGGGGGTTCACGGTATCTGTGTCTATGCCCGCAACGATCTGGCTCCTGTCAGGAACCTTACCATAGAAGGCTGTGAAGTTTATGACTGCGAGTGCGGCTCCAGCGAGTCGGTAGTACTGAACGGCAATGTCGACGGATTTCTTATTACGGGCAACCGGATTCATGATAATAACAACATCGGGATCGATATGATCGGTTTTGAAGGAACGGCAATGCATCCGGATGATGACAGCGGAAGAAACCCGTATGAAGCTGACATGGTCCGGAACGGCGTCTGTACGGGCAATGTCGTATATAATATCAGCTCCGAAGGAAATCCTGATTATTATGAAGACGGAGAATACGATCTGTGTGCGGACGGTATCTATGTCGACGGCGGCCAGGACATAGAAATCTATAATAATTTTATCTTCAACTGCGATATCGGCGTGGAGGTCGCGACAGAGCACAGCCCCGATGAGAATGAACTGTTCCGGGTGTCGGGAGTCAGTGTTCACGATAATGTGATCGCTGACTGTACGGGATGGGCAGGCCTCGGTTTCGGGGGCTATGAGGATGGCCTCGGGTTTACCGAGGAATGTGTGTTTGAGCACAATACGCTTGTGGACAATGCCGCGCAGATCGGAGTGCAGCGGAGCAGAAACAACCGGGTATCCGCGAATCTTGTCATAGGAGGCGAATCCGGAGTCGAATTCAGCGAGGAATGCAGCCGGGAAGACATGGTCAATGATATCAGCGGAAATATATTTTCCGGGACTGAGGATGAAGAAAGCCTGGAGGAAGAGTTCGGAAAAGTATATCCGGACAGGACGGAAATTGCAGACGGATTCCGATCACTGACCGGTGAAGCCGGTTCGCGCTTTGTGCCGGACGGAGATTTGATGGACCTCTATATGTCCGGAAAGTAAAAGTTGATGAAGACCGGGTCTGTCAGGAACCGACATCTGCAGATAGATGGACCAGATAAAAAAGGGCAGGTACACCACAGGAGGTGCGCCTGCTTTTTACAGAAGAGAGAGTACCGGACTTACCGGGTTAAGAAAGGGAAACAGGCTTATGAAAGAGAAAATCAACATTACGGACTATGCAAACCTTATTACCGGGGCGCTGCCGAAGGGCATCCTTTTGAACACAAATGGCGATAAATTCAATTCAATGGTGATCGGGTGGGGACACATCGGTACGCTGTGGGGCCGTCCTACATTTCATGTCTATGTCAGGCAGGGGAGGTACACGAAGGGACAGCTGGACAAAACCGGCGAATTCACAATCAGTGTGCCGCTTGATAAACCGGATGCCGTGATCAACAAGATCTGCGGCTGGCAGTCCGGACATAATATTGATAAGGTAAAGGAAGCCGGCCTTGAAACTGAAGAAGCGGAAGTAATCAGTACTCCGGGTGTAAAGCAGTATCCTCTGACGATTGAATGTAAAGTTCTCTATTCACAGGATCAGGATCTCATGAGGATTCCTGAGGAGATCCGTGAGAAGACGTACCCGCAGGATGTGGACGGAACCTGGCCGATGGCAAACAGGGATTTCCACACGATGTATGTGGGAGAGATTGTGGATGCTTATGTGATTAAAGAATAAGCATGCTCCAGGGAAGTGGTGCGGCGTTACCGGGAACCGCTGGACAAGTCAATTCTTGGTAAAGTGTTAGCAAAGATGGAGGTATGAATATGATTTATGATTACACGATTACTACCGGTAAAGGCGGGACGCTGAACCTGGCTGATTACAAGGGAAAGGTCATTATGGTTGTCAATACGGCGACCGGCTGCGGCTTTACGCCTCAGTATGCCCCGATTGAGCAGATGTATAAGGACTATCATGACCAGGGACTGGAAATACTGGATATCCCCTGCAACCAGTTCGGCGGCCAGGCTCCCGGAACGGATGAAGAAATTCACGAGTTCTGCACCATGCATTTTAACACGACGTTCCCGCAGATGAAAAAAGCAGATGTGAACGGTGAAAACGAACTGCCGCTGTATACCTACCTGAAGTCAGTGAAGGGCTTTGAGGGCTTTGGCGAACATCAGTACAAGGCACTGCTGGAAAAGATGTTCTCGGAAGCTGATCCGGACTGGGACAAAAAGCCGGACATCAAGTGGAACTTTACGAAATTCATCATTGACCGGGACGGTAATGTAGCAGCAAGGTTTGAGCCGACAGCGGACATGGCGGATGTAGAAGCATGCGTCAAGGCACTTTTATAAATACGGATAAAGAAAAAACAAACAGTATAAAGCGGCAGACACACCGGGATCATTACAGAGGTGTGTCTGCCTTTTTTACAAGGATAATACCGGACTTACCGGGTTGAGTCGTAAAACTCATCGGTCAGGTAATTACAGAGCCTGTCATACAGATCGCCGGTCCTGCCGCCTGCCGGACGGCCGTCAATCATATCTGCGTGACGGCAGAGACGACTGGAACTGGAGATGATGATCTCGTCCGCATCGAACAGTTCCTCCAGAGTGAAAGCCTCTTCGCGGAAGGGGATGCCGAGCGCAGTGCATGCCCGGAGCAGATGAGCCCGGGCAATCCCCGGGAGAATCAGGTTATCTGTCGGTGCGGTGAACAGCGTTCCGTTTTTCAGAATATGTACGTTACTGTGGGCGCATTCGGTGACGCGTCCGCCCGGCCGGTAGAAAACTGCTTCCGCGCAGCCTGCTTCTTCCGCCTTTTGTGCCGCCATGACTGACGGAATCAGATTCAGCGTCTTGACGTTGCAGTGGAAATATCTTGTATCCTCTGTCGTTATCAGATGAACAGCAGTATGACAGTTGCAGACGTCGGCGGGATCGAGAGGATTGAGCGTGATCCAGAGATTTCCGGGGCCGTCAGTGAAAGCATGTTTCCGGATGCCCGCCCCGCGCGTGACCTGAAAATACACAAACAGGTTGCCGGTATCCATTTTCCGCACGAGACTGTTCAGCAGGTCTTTCAGTTCGTTTTTATTCACCGGCATTTCGATCTGCAGCGCCGCTGCGCTCCGGAAGAAGCGGTCCACATGCTCGTCCAGGGCAAAGATATGAAAGTTTCTGCACGGGCCGGCGTCGTAGACACCGTCTCCGAACCAGGAAGCGCGGTCGTTCATGGGGACGGTCATCTCCTCGAGAGGGCCGAAGGTCCCGTTATAGTAGCCGAGTCTCTTCATGAATAATATCTCCTCTTTATCTTATTGCGAGTTTAACAATAACGCATGAAGGCACAAATTGCAAACAAA
>CACZTA010000163.1 GCA_902783935.1 uncultured Lachnospiraceae bacterium
GGTCTCTTCATTTCCGTACAGGATGCAGATGTAACTGATTGTTCCGGAAAATGCATTCTGCAGCCCCGCAACCGCGCGCTCATCCTGGATAAACTCAGGGTCTTTCTCCCCGGAGTGCGCACATTCCAGAAGGACATCCGGATCAATGATTTCCTGGATGGAGTAGATCAGGCCGGAGGACAGGTCTGTCAGATGAACGGCTGTAGAAATCATATAGATTAACGTGTTCCCGATCCAGACGATCAGCTGCATGAGAAACAGCGTCAGGGCGACGCCGATGACGATGCGCCGCGTGAGATGTCTGGGGTACGGATTTTTCTGCTTTTTTTCCATAGAGCCCCCGTTTATTATGTCCTGAAATTATGAATCCGGAAAATCGTACCTGCCGAGGCGGGTTTTCGTCAGCTGAATATCTTTTCCGGTTGTGATCTCTTTCCACCTGTCCAGAGAGACTTTCATCTGGTGAGTCTCCCCGCTGTCGTCAAACGTAAAGGAATAGGACTCGCTCCTGCCGTTTTCCCGTTCTTTATCTTTAAGGCCGGGGTCTCCCCAATAGGGCTCGTCATCTGTTCCCGACGTTTCCACCGACCGCTCGTAGACATACCTGTTTATATAATAGTAGTATTTTATGCCGTAGACAGGCTCGCTCCGGTAGACAGGCCGCTGTTCCGTGTCCTCATAAGGCTCGGAGGTATAGTAGGTCCTTGTCCGCTGCTCCGCATTTCCGTTTCCGAGATCCTCATAATAAGTCTCGGTGTGGGGGACAGACCGGTATTTTGTGACTGTTACGGTCTCATAGTGATCCAGAACCTGCCTGTAGGATGCGATTTCCCGTGCAGTCCGTATGAGCCGGGCTGACGGGGGAAGCGACCAGCCGGATTCGGTCAGGGTCTGCTCTTTTTCGATGGAGATCGCGCGCTCCCAGGTTTTCCCGGTGACCTTATAGGAGCCTTCTTTTGTCGCATTCAGAAAGCGGGGGAGGAAAAAGACGGCTAAAAGGACCGCCGCGAGGATAATCAGGAGTGCCGGGCTGAACCCGCCCTTTGCAGGCTGCTGCGCCTGGGCCGCGGCCGCATTTTCCCTTCGCTTTTTCTCCTCTACTTTCTCCGCGTGTTCCCGGATCTCGGCTGCTGTCTCTTTATAGGACTTTTTTTCGCCGCGCTTGTGGACGGCGTCGTCGATTTCCTTTCCCGTCTTCGAGGCATCCTCGTAGATGTTTTCAGATCCCTCGTAAATATCTGAAGACGAGAGCTCCTCGCTCCTGGAACTCTTATCCGTACCGGTCGCGGTAAAGTAACTGCTGGCGGATTCGTCGCGCGGATGACCGCAGGTCGTGCAGCGGAGGTCCGAGTATTTGTTGTAGCTCCCGCAGAATTCACAGCGCCAGTTTTCGATTAATTCGTCCGGGTTGTCCGCGTCGGCCACTTCGATGATTTCTTCGCCATCGGCAGGCATCCGGAACTTGTCTTTCGGGTCGGTTCCGAAAACATATCCGCAGGTACACTGCCGGCTTGTACTGATGATCCCCGTCCGTCCGCAGGCAGGGCAGTCCCACACCATTCGAATCAGTTTCGGCATCTCACGGTCCTCCTTTCCTTAAAAGGGATACAGACGGATTTACAGATCCCTGTCTTCCAGCACGATGGTAAACGGTCCGTCGTTGACGAGCGATACCTGCATCACCGCGCCGAAAACACCGGTTTCCACGACGGGCACCTTTTCCCTGCATTTTCCGATAATATACTCATAGAGCGCCTCGGCTCTTTCGGGCGGGGCTGCATGGATGAAGCTCGGGCGGTTTCCCTTGCGGCAGTCCGCGCAAAGGGTAAACTGGGAAACGAGAAGAAGCTCCCCGCCGACATCCGCCAGCGAGAGGTTCGTCTTTCCGTCCTGATCTTCAAAAATGCGGAGGGCGGTGAGCTTTTTCACCATCTTGTCAGCGGTCTCTTCCGTATCGCCCTCCCTGACGCCGATCAGCACCATAAAACCGTGTCCGATGCGTCCGGCAGTTTTTCCCTCGATACTGACTTCCGCTTCCCGGACACGCTGAATGACAAAAATCATGATCCTGTCCCTCTTTCGTATAAAACATGCTGTGATGATTCCGGCGCGGCATGCGCGCCCGGAGACCGCGGCTGAAGCCTGCCGGCCTGTATTCATATTATACTGTTATCCGCTTTTCTGCTCAAGTAGCCGTTGGACCGTGTTTTTCTGATTTCTTCTGCCGCAAGTATTAAATTATTTTTTTCTCTGCTATAATAGACGGGTATGCACAGAGCCCCTTCGTTTTCCGCGGGCAGCTGTGCGCGCGAAGGAAAAATATGAATGATGAAAGAGGTGGAAACCGGTATGCGGGAACGTGAAAATTTTCAGTCGAGACTCGGGTTTATTCTTGTCAGCGCGGGATGCGCCATCGGAATCGGAAATGTATGGAAGTTTCCATATGTGACCGGCGCAAACGGCGGGGGGATTTTTGTTCTTTTCTACCTGCTGTTCCTGGCGGTCCTCGGCGTGCCGGTCCTCTCAATGGAGCTGGCCGTGGGGCGCGCGAGCCGGAGGAGCGCGGTGGAAGGCTACCGCAAGCTTGAAAAGCCGGGCAGTAAATGGCATATCCACGGATGGTTCTGCTTCGGCGGGAATGCGCTGCTGATGATGTATTACACGACAGTCGCCGGCTGGATGCTTGCTTTCTTCGTGAAATATGTGATCGGGACATTTAAGGGCATGGAAACAGAAGAACTCGACCAGGTCTTTTTCAATATGCTGGCCAATCCCGGGGAAATGACGATTTTTATGGCGCTTGTCGTCATCGTCGGTTTCCTGGTGTGCCTGGGCGGCGTGAAAAACGGACTTGAAAAGGTCACCAAGGTCATGATGATCTGCCTGCTGGTCCTGATCACGGTGCTGGCCGTCCACAGCCTGCTCCTGCCGGGGGCCGGAAAAGGCGTCAGCTTTTATCTGCTGCCGAACATGGACGCGGTAAAGGAAACGGGCCTGAAAAATGTCATCGTCGCCGCGATGAACCAGGCATTCTTTACGCTGAGCCTCGGAATCGGATCGATGGAGATCTTCGGCAGCTACATGTCAAAGGACAAGACTCTCGTGTCGGAGAGCGTGACCGTCTGTGCGCTTGATACCTTTGTGGCGGTTATGGCCGGCCTGATTATTTTCCCGGCCTGCTTCAGCTACAAGGTTGCGCCGGATGCCGGCCCGTCCCTGATCTTCATCACGCTTCCGAAAGTATTCGCGAACATGCCGCTCGGCAGGCTCTGGGGCGCGCTTTTCTTCCTGTTCATGACATTTGCGAGCTTCTCGACCGTGACGGCGGTTTTTGAAAACCTGATCGCCATCGGCATGGACACATTCGGCTGGTCAAGAGCGCAGGCGGTGGCGGTGAACTGCGTGGTGATCCTCGCGGCGTCCGTGCCCTGCGTACTCGGCTACAATATCCTCAGCA